>DATLKS010000627.1:0-14989 GCA_035538255.1 Terriglobales bacterium | reverse complement strand
TGGAGACGAGAGCAAACACATCCAGCGGGTGAGCCGGCATTACGGGAGCGATCACACTGAATTCGATCTGAACACAAGCGTCGATCTGGAAAGCGCAATCGAGGAACTCGCGTATTACTCTGACGAGCCTAGCGCAGACGCCGGCGCATTGCCTACCTGGTTCCTGTCGCGCATGACGCGCGAGAGCGCGACGGTAGCTCTCAGCGGCGAGGGGTCTGATGAACTCTTTGCCGGCTATTTGACGTATAAAGCCGATCGCTACAGCGTTCCAGTGCGGTACTTGCCCAGGTTCCTCAGATTCGCAGCTTTGGCATGCGCCAGACGATTTCCAGCGCAGGACGGCCGCATCAGCTTTGAATACAAGCTCAAACGCTTTCTCGAAGGATGCCTGCTTTCGCCCGAGTGGGCGCACATTTTCTGGAATGGCACGAACTCAAATCGCGAGAAACAGGCGATGTATCGCTTCGCCGAGCGGAATGGCTTAAGTAACTGGCTGGAGGCGATGGAAGGCACGGGTCTGCAGCGATTCCTGGATTTCGATCAGCGTTATTACCTTGCAGACGACATTCTCTACAAAGTGGATCGTATGAGCATGGCGCATGCGGTCGAGGTCAGGCCGGCATTTTTGGATCCGCGAATTGTCGATTTCGCCCGCCGCCTGCCTGAAGAGTTCAAACTTCGCGGGAGCACCAGCAAGTATGTGCTGCGCAAGCTGATGGCGAATAAGCTGCCGCATCACGTCTTGCATCGCTCCAAAATGGGATTTGATATTCCGGTTCACGAGTGGTTCCGCGGTTCCCTGCGCCCGCTCCTGCTCGATACGCTGAACCGGGAAGCCGTCGAAGCCACCGGGTTGTTCCGCTGGCCGGCTATCGAGCGCCTCATCCGCAGGCATCTCGAAAGGAGAGAAAACGCAGGTTATCAGTTATGGGGACTTATGGTGTTGTTGATGTGGATGAAGCGCTGGAACATCGAACTGCCGGTGGACGAACAGGTATCCGAGGTGCTCGTCGAGGACTTGGAGGTAGTTGGATCGTCCTCACCGCAGCTTGCCTTGTCTTCCTCGCAGGCATAGTAAGTCCGCCGCGGCTGATGGACGACGTCGATGCTGTCCAGGCGCAAATCGCACGCAACATGCTCCAATCCGGCGACTACGTCACAGCGCGTTTGGATGGCATTCCCTATCTGGAAAAATCACCACTCGTCTATTGGATGATGGCGGCATCCTATCGGCTCTTCGGCGTCCATGACTGGTCGGCCCGCCTGCCGCTTGCGCTTGGAGTTGTACTGCTCTCCTGGGTTACCTTCAGCTTCGCTCGCTGGGCATTCGATGAGTCGGCCGCGGTTTATGCAGGCGTGACGCTCGCCACCTGCGTTGGATTGTTTCTTTTTACGCGCATCCTTATCCCAGATGCTTTACTGACGCTCACCATCACTGGTGCAATGTGGGCCTGGCTACGAATGCTTGATCCGGCGGAAGAGCCGCGGCGAGCCTGCACGGTTCAGCTTGGTATCTGTCTTGGTCTTGGTCTTCTGTTAAAGGGCCTGATCGCAATCGTCTTTCCTGTCTTCGCTGGAATCGTGTATATGGCTTGCACGCGACAGATATTCGCGTGGAGCGCATGGAAACGCCTGCGGGTTGATGGGGTAGCGGCAATCGCCATTGCGGTCGCGCTGCCCTGGCATGGGTTAGCGACGTTGCGCAATCCGCCGTACTTCGCGTTTTCGCTCCACAGCGGACCGGGTGAATACCATGGATTCTTCTGGTTTTATTTTTTCAACGAACATCTGCTTCGTTTCCTCAACCTGCGCTATCCGCGTGACTACAACACCGTCCCTCGCGCTCTCTTTTGGCTGCTGAACCTAGCTTGGCTATTTCCGTGGTCAGCGTTCCTGCCCGCAGCCGCGCGGCTCTCCTATCAACCCTTCACCCGCGCAGGCCGCGTACGGCTCATGGCTCTGTGCTGGATTGGCACAGTGATGTTGTTTTTCACGTTCTCGACCACGCAGGAGTATTACTCGATGCCAATTTATCCGGCGCTTGCCTTACTCATCGCATCTGCTTTGGCTTCGGAGAACCCTCGCGTGCGAATGGGAATGCGAACGTTGCAAGTCGCCTTCGGTGCCCTGTTTGTTGCATTGACAACCATGCTTCTGCTGGTTTGGCGTACTCCGACAACCGGAGACATCTCCCAAGCCTTAGTTCAACATCCTGAGCTGTACACGCTGTCTCTTGGACACTTCGGCGATCTCACGCTTACGGCATTCGCATATCTTAAGCTCCCGCTCACAATCGCTGCGGTAGCATTCGCCCTTGGATTGTTTGGTTTGACGCTGTTCCAGCAAAACCGTAGGCAAATTGCCGCAATCGCGATCGCGATGGTTGTCTTCTGCCAAGCGGCCCGCGTGGCGCTTACCCAGTTTGACGGCTATCTTGGTTCATATCCGCTGGCCCGAGCCCTTGAGCAAGCGCCTCCCGGACAGCTCATCGAAGCCGATGCCTACTATGCGTTTTCATCCGTCTTCTTCTACACCAATCGCACTGCGCTGTTGCTGAACGGACGTAGAGACAACCTTGAGTACGGCTCATACGCTCCGGGCGCACCTCAGGTTTTTATCAATGACGAGAGGTTTCAATCGTTGTGGTCGCAGCCGACGCGCTGGTATTTGCTGGCCTACGGAAGCGACGTTCCGCACCTTGAGCAGTTGGTCCCGAAGCTGCACCTAGTCGCGCGGAACGCTGATAACTACTTACTAACCAATCTTCCGTTGCCATGAGTGATGCTATGCAAAGATGGATTGAATGTCTTCGTTTGGCGATTGCGGCACTCAAAGCCGACAGACTCAAGGCATTCCTTACCACGCTGAGCGTCGTCATCGGCTGCGCGTCGCTCGTCCTCGTACTCACGATCGCAGGCACGGGGAAGAAGTACATCATGTCGCGCATCGAGGGAATTGGTACGAATCTCGCCTATGCAACTTTGAATCGCAATGGCAGCCCGGTAGCGCTCGAAGACGAACTGACGCTGAGCGATCTGGAAGCAATTCGCAACACAATTCCGGGGGTTGTCGCGGTAGCGGGAACTTACGATGCCCCCATCGATTTCCAAATCAGTGGGAGACCTCGGCACGCACGACTCGTGGGCACGACGCCCGATTTCCTGAAGATTCGCAATCTGCGTATTACCGCCGGACGGTACTTCGACGATGAAGACTTCCGGTCGCGGTCGAAGGTATGTCTGGTGACGGATGCCATCATGGAACGCAATCCGACTTTATCGATTGGGGACCGACTGCGCATCGACCAGTTCCACTGCACGGTGATCGGCGCATTTACCGAGGGAATTCCCACTTTCGGACAATCGGAGATCCAGCCGGAGACTGTGCTCGTACCCTACAAGACCGCAAGGCTGATCACGGGCGAAACATTTCTGCAGGTCATCTACGCCCAGGCCAGTTCTCCCTCGGATGTCCATGAGCTTACGCGGCAAATGAAGCAACTACTTCAGACCCGCCACAGGCGCGAAGCAAGATACGATGTCGAAAATCTTGCTTCCCTGATTGAGACTGCTGGTGACATTTCTCTGGCCATGACTGCAGTCTTGCTGGCGATCGGACTGGTGACGCTCACCGTTGGCGGGACGGGCATTATGAACATTATGCTGGCAAACATTGCCGAGAGAAAACAGGAAATCGGATTGCGAAAGGCGCTCGGCGCTCGCGCGTCAGAAATACGCCTTCAGTTCCTGCTTGAGGCAATTTTCATCAGCCTCGCCGGATCTGTAGTGGGTGCATTTTTCGCCCTAGCTATCGTTGGCTCCGCCTCGGCATTCATTCAGGATTTTGTAAATCTAAACATCTCGTGGACGGCTGTTGCTTTCGCACTGTTGGTGTCGAGCGCAGTCGGCTTACTCTTCGGCTATCATCCGGCGAGCCGCGCCGCCGGTCTTCATCCCGTCGAAGCTTTGCGCGCCGAAGCCTAGCCGGAATTCTCACAAGGTTGCGGATTTCCACAGCTAAGCGTGTCTCCGTTGTGGAGGCGGTCGCCGCCTCACTCGCTAACTTGGTGACCTAAACCAGTTCCCTCAATTGGTCCTCATCGATGATCTTAATCTTCAATTCTTGGGCTTTATCGAGCTTCGATCCCGCATCGCTGCCTGCCACCACGTAATCGGTTTTCTTGCTCACCGATCCTGAGACTTTGCCGCCGGCGTCTTCGATCATCTTCTTGGCTTCCTCGCGGCTAAGGTTCGGCAGGGTACCGGTTAGCACAAAGGTCTTGCCCGCCAGCTTGGTCCCACGCTGCTTCTTTTCTCCTTCAAATTTCAGACCGGCCCTGCGCAGGCGGTCCACTAGTTCCCGGTTGCGCGGTTCGGAGAAGAATTCCGTGATCGCCTCGGCGACGCGAGGTCCCACTTCATTCACCTGCTGCAGCTCGTCGAAGGCGGCCTTCATGAATGCATCCATGCTGCCGAAGTGCTCGGCAAGGAGCTCGGCCGTGCGCTCGCCCACAAAGCGAATTCCCAACCCGAGAATAACCCGCTCAAGCGGCAGCTTCTTCGATGCTTCGATCTCGCGGAGAAGGTTATCGGCGGATTTCTTGCCGATGCGTTCGAGCGAGAGCAGCTTGTCTTCGGTCAGTGAGTAAATGTCGGCTACATCTTTCACCAGCCCGCGATCGGCCAACTGATTCACCAGCGATTCACCCATGCCTTCGATGTTCATCACGCCGCGAGAAGCAAAGTGCAGCAAGCTCTCGCGCAGCTTTGCCGGACACTTCGCGTTGACGCAGCGGTGGTCGGCTTCGCCCTCAGCGCGAACCACTTTGCCGCCGCACTCGGGACAGTTGCCGGGAAACCCGAACGAGCGAGTGCCCCTCAGATGATCTTTGTCCTCGATGACTTTTACGATCTTGGGGATCACGTCTCCGCCGCGCTCGACCAATACCCAATCACCGATCTTCACCCCCAGCCGGTCGATTTCATCCTGGTTGTGCAGCGTCGCGCGCTTAACTGTCGTGCCGCCGATGGGCACGGGACGCAGCGCCGCCAATGGCGTCAGCTTGCCGGTGCGGCCAACTTGCACGAAGACGTCCTCGATCTGCGTCACTCCTGATCGCGCTGCGTATTTGTAAGCAATGGCCCAGCGCGGTGCTTTTCCGGTAAATCCAAGCTGCCGCCACTGCCGCGTGGAATCGACTTTCACGACGATGCCGTCGATCTCGCAAGGAAGCTTCTCCCGCTGCGCTTCCATTTTGTTGACGAATGCGAGCACCTCATCGACGTCGCTGGTGCGCAGCCGGTGCGGATTCACCTTGAAACCGGCTTTCTCCAGCGCATCAAGCGATTCGTAGTGGCTTGGCAGAAAACTGTTCCCGTCGCGCAGCAGGAGGTATGCGAAGTAGTCGAGGCGACGCGCGGCAACGATCTTTGGATCAAGCACTCGAATGCTTCCTGCGGCGGCGTTGCGCGGATTGGCGGCGCGCGTGAGCCCTTGCTGCTGGCGCTGTTCGTTGAGGCGCAGAAATGCCTTAATCGGCATGATGACCTCGCCGCGTACTTCGAAGTCCGGCGGAAGCCCCGCTGAAGCCAACTTCTTGTGATCGATGCGCAGCGGCACGGTCGGCATGGTGCGGACGTTGCTGGTGACATCTTCTCCTGTCGTTCCATCGCCACGCGTAAGACCACGTGTGAGCTGGCCGTCAACATAGCTGAGCGCGAGCGACATGCCGTCGAGCTTCAGTTCGCAGGCGAACTCCACTTTTTTTGTGCCCGTGAGTTCGTACACACGGCGGAGCCAATCGCGAAACTCCTGCTCGTTGTAAGCATTGTCGAGCGAGAGCATCGGGCTCGAATGCGTAGCTTTTGGGAATCCCTCACGCGGCTTTCCCCCAACACGCTGAGTGGGAGAGTCGGGCGTGATCAGCTCAGGATGCTCAGCTTCGAGCTTCTTGAGCTGCTGCATGAGCAGATCGAAGTCGGCGTCGCTGATCTCCGGATCGTCAAGGACGTAGTAGCGATGCTCGTGATAGCGAATCTGGTCGCGAAGGGCTTCGATGTCCTGAGCAGTATCTTTTGCCAATTTTGTGGTCATTACGGAATACAAAAAGAATATCAGCGGGATTCAGAGCGTCGCGATATCACGCTGAACGGCTCTGGGCTTGAACACGGAAGGGTTGCAGCGCCGCGCCCCGCTGATTTTCGCTTGAAACACTTCCCAAACAGACTTGAGTCAGCAGCAAGGAACAGTGACCTCCATGACCTCCCGTGTTCAATATATTTCAGGTCTCAATAGCCACGTGACAGACGCGTCCCACAATGATCTCCGCAGGATCACGGCCTTCGAGCGGCAGCACGCTTACGGGATAGAGCTGGTTGTGAGGACCGAGCACGAGATGGTCGCCATCGCGCTCTACGTACTTAATTGTGCAACTCTGGCCCTTGCACACAGCGTAGATGTTGGCCTGATTGCGGCGCTACAGTACGAGCAGGTTGTAATGGCGATCGATAAGCAGAGTCGCTCCGGGCAGCAGCCGCGGATACATCCTGGCCGCTTCCTGCGCGTCCACCTTGATCAGAACGAAGCGTTGCCCTGGTTCCCGGCCTTTGGCGGCAGGCCGCAGCCTCCTCAGAAATGATTTCTTGAATTTCAAAATGTCGCGCACAGCCTCGCGCCGGATGATCGGTTCTTTAGCAGCAACTGAAGGCTCGGTAAGAACAACGTTATCAAAGTTGCCTTCGCTGGCGGCGATGCTCGTGGCTCGATTTCTTCGCGGCTGAGCAGATCGAAGATGGAAAGATTCTGCGCTGCCAGCACGCGATCCATGCCCTCAAAGCTCAACGAGCGTTTCCGATTCAGGAAATTGGAAATGTAGGCTTGTTCGAAGCCAGTCTGTTTGGCCAAGCCAAGTCCGGTCAGCTTCTTATCGTGAATGCGCTCCCAGAGGATGCGACGAAGTTCGTCCTGCGTGGCGTTCACGTGAATGAGTATATCGATTAGATATACGCTCACAACAGAACCGCCGGCCGTAAATGGGTGTGCAGGCTGCACCGGAGCGTCACATACGCGGATGACGTCTAGGTTGCGTGCACAGAAACCGCAGCCGCAAAACACGCGGGTTGCCCTACCGGCTACCGCAGCTGGTTGTGCTGGGGCAGGGGGGCGAATTTCCCCTCCGCGCGGTGGCGCGCCTCCTCCAGATCCGCCTGCATACGCGCGAGCGCGTGGTCATGATCGCCATCGGGCGATACTCGAATCGGCGAGCGTACGTATACATGCACGCGCGAGAACGGCTTGGGAATAATGAAGGCGTCCCAGCTCTTCAGTATCCAGGCGTGCTCTGCGGCGACGTAGAAGCAGAAGATCGGAGCGCCGGTAACGCGGGCCAAATGAATCGGGCCAGGCTTAGCAATGTAGCGCGGACCGCGCGGGCCGTCGATGGTAAAGGCCACGAACTCGCCGAGCTCGAGCTCGCGCTGGAGCTCGCGCACCGACTGTACGGCTCCGCGCGAGCTTGAGCCGCGTACGGCGCGAAAGCCCAGATGTTCGATGATGCGGGCGATGTATTCGCCGTCGTAGCTGCGGCTGGTGAGCACGCGAATTGCGTGATCCCGGAACAAATAGCTTGCGGCAAACACACAACGATGCCAGAAACAGTAGATGGCCGGCCGCGTTCGCGGCTCGTTTTCCGATCCAGGCTCGTACGTGAATGAGACGCGAAGAGTCGGTCCGATCAGGCGGATGCCTAAATATCCAAGCCATGAGATCAGCCACAGAGCAAGCCTTTGCTTCCGGGAAAACCGGGGAGCCCGTGCGTTTTCACCTGAAACCTGTTCGGCCTGATTTTCGCCTGCAGCTGCAAGATTCGGGTTCACAGCAGTATTCTAGGAGGAGCACACCTCGGGCAGTTTGGAAATTACAGACTGGTAGAACATAAGGTCATAGCCTTTGCTCGCTCAACTCCGCAGCTTTCCCAATCTGCTCACCCTGCTTCGATTAGGCTTCATTCCATTCATAGTTAACTCCATTCTCGATGGACGCTACGAAATAGCACTTGCCTTGTTTGTGCTGGGGGGGATCACCGATTTGCTCGATGGAGTGCTGGCGCGCTCGCTGGGACAGCGTACCAAGCTGGGAGAGTATCTCGACCCGATCGCGGATAAGCTCCTCATCAGCACACTCTTTCTCGTGCTCTCGGCGATGCACCGCCTCCCTTGGAGGGTGACGGTGGTTGTCCTCGGCCGCGACCTGATTATTCTCGTGGTCTGCACGTTGGTGTACGTCACGACTCCCCTGCGAGACTTCCGGCCAACTCTACTGGGCAAAGCGAACACCGTGGCCCAAATCATGACACTCGGCGCAACCATCCTCGTCGAAGTCGAGCCGTGGTTCTGGGTAGCGCTGATGAAATGGATTGGAATCTGGACGGTGTTCACCCTGACGATTGTGTCAGCACTGCATTATGTATATTTGCTGGGAGTGCGGCTGCGTTCTGTCGGCATAAATGATCGGGCGGGCGCAAGATCTGCATAGCTCGTTTGCTTCTCATTCGTGACTTCCCAGCACGTGCTTCAGGTTCGCGGTGCTGAGAAGATCCTGATACTCAGCGTGCTCTCTCAAATACTTGGCCAAGTACGGACAGACCGGCACGACTTGCAGTCGCTGCGAGCGCGCGTACTTGAGGGCTGCTTGCGCCAGCTTTGAGGCAATTCCGCGTCCCTCCAGTTCAGGCGGAACCTCCGTGTGGTCGAGAACGAGGCTGCCGCCGACCCGACGATATGTAAGCACAGCAGTGCGGCCCTCTACTTCTACCTGAAATCGGTGTGTTCTCTCGTCATTGATGATCGACAGATTGTCTGGGTCCATAGTGATCCGCGCCTCGCTTGCGTGACACAAGCAATATACTCACCTGCGGGAGAATTCGAGAATGCGCCTTGTGGGAGGCTGTCTTGCGATGTTGATTGCGGCGGTTTCGCTCGGAGCGGTCAATCCGCCCGTTTCAGGGGCCGATTTTGATCGGCTCTATCCGGAATTGCAGAAGCTTTATATCGATCTTCATCAGTCGCCGGAGCTGTCGCTTCACGAGGCGAAGACCGCTGAAAAGTTGGTGGCGGAACTCAAGCCGCTTGGGTATAGCGTAACTCCGAACGTCGGAGGTTACGGAGTGGTTGCCATTTTGAAGAACGGAATCGGTCCGACGGTGTTATTCCGTACCGATACCGACGCTCTGCCGGTGGAAGAGAACACCGGTTTGCCCTTTGCCAGTCGAGTCCGCACCGCGGATGGCACGCCTGTGATGCATGCCTGCGGACACGATCTGCACATGTCTGCCTGGGTGGGAACAGCAAAGTGGATGGCTACGCACAAAGACCACTGGAGCGGCACGCTGATGATGATCGCACAGCCGGCGGAGGAGGTCGTAAAGGGCGCTCGTGCCATGCTTGCAGACGGCCTCTATACTCGGTTTCCCAAACCGGACTTCGCGCTGGCGATACATGACGATTCAGGCTTGCCTGCGGGAGAGGTGGGTTTTACGCCCGGATACGCACTCGCCAACTCCGACTCGATTGACATTACCGTCTTCGGCAAGGGTGGACATGGCGCGCAGCCGCAAAGCACCGTTGATCCGATCGTCATTGCCGCGCGGATCGTGAGTGGACTGCAAACGCTGGTCTCGCGCCAAAACAATCCTCTCGATCCCGTTGTGGTCACGGTTGGGCAGATTCACGGCGGAACTAAGAACAACATCATTCCCGATCAGGTAATGCTCGGTCTTTCTGTGCGCACATACAAGAAGGAAGTCCGCGAACGGGTTCTGCAGGGAATCGAGCGCGTAGCGAAAGCAGAAGCCGAGCTGGCGGGAGCTCCTCGCGCTCCAGAGGTAAAGATCACAGAAGGCACAATCGCGGTCTATAACGATCCCAAATTGACACAACGACTCGCGACAGCTCTGCGTGCTTCTCTCGGCGACGGCAATGTGGTGGAAATTTCACCGAAGATGGTGAGCGAAGATTTCAGCTATTACGCGCAAGATGGGATTCCTGAGGCGATGTTTCACGTCGGCGCGGTGGACCCAGAAAAGTTCGCCGAAGCGCAGCGTTCGGGCACGCCGTTGCCTTCGCTGCACTCTGCTCTGTTTGCGCCAGATTTCCAGCCAACGCTCCACACCGCGATCGAAACTGAAGTCACAGAGCTGCTGGAGCTATTGGGAAAGAAGTGAGCGTCTCGCGCACAGCTCTCGTTTACGAACAACTAACATTACCGTGACGCGTCCGTTGTGGTAATTATTTCTTAGAACGCATCGAAGTGTCGTGTAAGTCGTCCCTGGCCGAGGCTTCCCCTGGCTTCTGCGTACCACTATTTTGTAGGCGCCTAGAGGTTGTGTGGTGGTCGAAGACCGTCAGGATGTAGTGTGCCGACCCGGCGAGCTTGCGCCAGCGAGCGGCGTTTACCTGGTTACGCATCTCACGCGACATCGCCAGCCGCATGAAGCTCTAGTGATTCGCGGCGAGGAGTTTCCTCCGTGCCGCGTGTGCAAAGGAGGCGTTCGCTACCAGCTCCTTCGCGAGATGGATCACGTCCATCACGATTGGGACTTGGCTGGTCCTCTCGAGGGAGAGTCTTCCGGCAAAAAACCTCGTGAGTTCGACAGCGTGCGTGCTTTTCCGCGCGTTGAGGTCGATTTGCCTGTTGTTCTCGTGGAAATGCGTGAATCGAAGAAGCCGGTCATGGTGCATGGCCATATCACCAGCCTCAGCGAAGGTGGACTTGGAGCTGTGATCGGAGACAAGTTGCAGCATCCGAAGAAGAGCGTAAGTATCCGCTTTCCGGGCCCGAATGCGCGCCAGGAGATCAACGTGAACGCGCGGCTCAGGTACCGAAATGGGATGAAGCATGGATTCGAATTTCTGCGCCTCTCTTCCAGCGAGCGCGACGCACTGCGCGAACTATGCAACAGAGTCGGATCGTGAGCGTCACGGGTGAAAATCGCGATCCTCCGATATATGCGGCATCAGCTGGCGCAACTGAAAGCGGACCCTCGGCCCGCAAAATCGGCATTCCGGCAGCGACTCACCTGCGACGAAAACCGCTTGTATGACGTTGGATTGGAAATTGCGATGAATCACATCGTAAATTCCCGATTCGGGTACTCCATCTCCGGGTTTCAGCTCGTAGCGAACGGCTTTGCGTGCATGGTTCATCTTTGCTCCCACAGGCGCACAGGTGTGGAGTGCAGATGGTGTGCCAGACTTGCGGTCAGCAGTTCGGGATAGTCGTACTTAATTCAATAGCTTGCGAATTGCGGAGAAGGTTGCCCTGAATCTAAGGGGAAAGATTTACGCGATACAGCGATTTCAGAATTTCTGCAACCCGGCATTGGGCGGTTAGTCGCGGGTTACGAAACAGGGTACAAGAATCATACTCAATTACAGCGTGAGCTCTTCCTGAGTCCATTGTGTGCTGATTAGCGTCGGTTCGGCACACAGATCGAATACAAGCTTTTCGAGGACCAGGCACTTGCTTGCAGGATTCGAGCGTAACGCAAGATCGGCGCGGGCCAGCAGGCGCAAGGCACGCGTAAGTTCGCGGCGAGATTTGTAACGCCGGGCCTGGCGGATCACGTCTTCAGCAGCAAACGGTGGCAAGCGAAATCCTTGCCAGAGCGCCTGCCATATCGTGCGCGAATCGCGAACATTCTTTTCCAGGATCACGAGCATCTGGCGGAAGGTGCGTGCCAGCATGTAAATGTGTCCGATGGCAGCTTCCTCGCCTTCTTCGCTGGCCAGCATGGCATCGAGTACGGAGAGCGCGCGCACACGATCCTTTGCAGAAATTGCGTCGGTGAGTTCGTACAAAGACCGCTGCTTAGCCGCAAGCACCATAGTTTCCACGTCGCCGATTGTGATTCGCTTCTTTGGTCCGACGAACAGAATGAGCTTCTCTAGTTCGTTGCTGACGAGCATCATGTCGGCGCCAAGTGCATCGACAAGCTCACGAGCGGCATCGGCATCGATTTTCACTTCGTCCTTCGCCGCTTGCTCGACTACCCAGCGGATGCCATCGCCTTCATCGACGCGTGCGAGTTCGATCACCGCGCAGTATTCGCCCACAGTTTCGCGAATGCGTTCATAACGATCCTTGTCCTGCATGTCCATGCGGCGTGCGTCGGCGGGAATGCTGATGTGATCGGCGACGAAGATGAGCACCGCATCGGGATTGGGATTGCGGCAGTATTCCTCGATAGCGGCGAACTCCTCCTGATGCGAACCGCGGCTGTAAAGCGCCTTCACGCCACGAATGAAGAAAACCTGAAACGGCGCCATGAGCGAAGGTGTCCGCGCCAAATCGAGGATCTCAGTAACACTAGTTTCGGCTAGATCGAGATCGTGCAGACTGAAGTCGCGCAGCTCCGGCGTAACCAGATGCTGAATCAGTGCAGCGCGGCAGCGATCGCGAAAAAAGACCTCATCGCCTACGAGTACATATGCCGGACGAAGCTTTCGCGTCGAGATGTCGGCGACAAAGCGATCTGTCGCGGCAAAGCTGCGCCCGGCGGCCATCAGAAGCCCTCCAGAATCTCGGCTACCAATGTGTGAGCGAAATCCCGAGACAAGCGGTCCACAGCCGGCGGGCTTTCATCAAAGAAGCTGGTGACTTCCCGGCTCACCTGATACTGCTCGCGGAAAGAATAGTTCGGGTTATCGAAGAGCGTTTTGCCATGCTTATCGACTAGTCTGATGCTCATGTTGATCTGAACGATTGCGCTCGATTGCCGTCCCGTCTGGGAATCGTACGTGAGTGGATAAACATTACTGCCAACTACGGTTCCGCGCAGAACCGCATCCGCGGTTCCGTCGTCTTTGGGAACAACTCTGTACGGACTGCGGTTTGCGAACTCACGAATGACGGCTTGGGTCAGCACCTCCTCAGCACGATAACTGCTAGTTTTGTTCGCGAAGATCGGAACGGCAATCGTATCGATGCCGGATGGGAGTCTTACCTGAGCATGATTGGACGTGTGATAGCCACAGCCTGAGAGTGAGAAACAAAGAATCGTCGCAAGCGTCACTCGATTTAGCGCAACATGCATTCTCGATGTTGCATACTCTGCTGCAGCCGGTCCCGCCGCTAGCAGCTTCATTGCACTTTTCCTAACGGACGCATCGTACTTAACGTCGAAGCGCACTCCACAGCGCTCATGGCAACAACTTTCAAATTGTCGGCTGCGGCCCAAATCCAGAAGCCCTTCGCATTGTTCGGATCCCGGTGCACTAGAACCAAGATGGTTCCTTGTCCGGCTGCGCTAACATTGCTCGGTCCATCCTCTCCGGGACCAATCATCGTTACATGCTCTCCCGCTAGAGCCTTGCCCACTTCCGCTGCATCGAGCTCACGGTCCAGTTGAATGTAGATGGAAAACGTATGAGCGTGGAAGGTGGGAGCCTGCACCAGCATCAGCGAAGGCACCTGTTGGGCAGATCCGCAGATGGCGTCGAAGTGAGCGAGAATGCGTTGCTCAATCTTCATCAGGGATAGCGAAGAAGCCTCGCCGAAGCGGCCGAGCATGTTAAAAGCTACCTGCTCATCGAAGACTTCTTTCGGGAGCGCGGTGAACGACAGCAGATTCACCGTCTGTTGATGCAGCTCGTCCATGCCCCGCTTCCCTTGTTCCGAAACGGGTTCGAATACGGTTGCGGCGGCAGTCTGAACTTTTCCGAGAATGCGTGCTCGTAGCAATAGCAACGCAAGCACAGTGGCAACCGGATGCGCGACCACAACTGTGGTAGTCGTCAAGTCCTCAAGCGCAGGCTGCTGCCTTGATTCGCGCTCAATTTCCTTCTCTATCCAGGGTGAGCGCACGGTAACGTCGGGTTGATTATCGAGGGCGTAGGAAAGGTCGAGGACTGTACTTCCGGCCTGCAGCGCGCTCTTCCAATGGCGTCCCGTAAAGTCCGCATCAGAAGCGAAGAAGGCGAAATCCACGTTGCGGAAGTGCTCAGGATCGGCCGGCTGAATGAAAGTCGCTTCGTCTCCCACCTGATCGAGCTGTCCTAGCGATTCGTCGTCATCAAGGAGCTTCACATCAGCTACCGGAAAATTCATCTCGTCGATAACGTCTTTGAGTTCGCGTCCCTTTAGCGTAGCAGCGCCAACGATCGCCACGCGAAACATGTGCGAAATTCCGCCGACGCGACTCATGCCATATCCACGCGCGACTCAGGCTCATAGGCAGGCGGAGTAGGCCGCCGCCGCTTCATCGCATAGGCAAATCGCGCGAGTACTCCTGAGACCAGATACAGCAACGAGAGCGAGAAAAGAAAATATTCCGAGTAATACCAAATTAGGCCAATGGAGATTCCAATGAGAATAAACAGCCAGAACGGCTGGCGCGTGCGCAGGTCAATTCCCTTAGGACTCCAGAACCGCCAGGTACTGACCATGAGATAGGAAATCACGACCACGAATACGAGCCATAGCACTGTCTCCCACCAGCGGTCGATCGGCGATCCATCGCCGAAGTGCACCGTCGCCGCGATCATCGCTGCGCCGGCCGGGATGGGCATACCAACGAAATATTTGCTGCCTGGGCGACCGGGATTCTTCGGCTGGGGATTTTTTGTGATATTAAAGCGAGCCAATCGGCTGGCTCCGGCGATCAGAAACAAGAATGTTGCGATCGCTCCGAACTGCATCAGCTTATGACGCAGGGTTGGATCCCAAAGCTCGGGCAGTTGATGGCATCCCCATATCCAAGCCAGGACGGCAGGAGCAACGCCGAAGGTGATCACATCAGCCAGCGAATCCAGCTCACGGCCAAAATCGCTGGTGGTGTTAGTCATGCGTGCGATGCAGCCATCGAGTCCATCAAACAGTACGGCGAAACCGATCGCAATTGCGGCATTGTCGAAATGAGCGGGCGAACTGGCGGAACCCTGAATAGCTTGAGAGATCGAATAGTACCCTGCCGCAATATTCCCGGCGGTGAAGA
>DATLKS010000626.1:0-2055 GCA_035538255.1 Terriglobales bacterium | reverse complement strand
ATTAGTTGTCAGGGTGGATCGTGCGAGCCTCCTCAACCGTGAGTCGGGAAGGATCACAATAGCCGTACCCTTTCAGACAAGCCGCGTAATTGCGCTTATGCTCAGCATCGGCCAGCGCCTTGGTTTCAGCGGTACTCAGTTTTGCAAAGTCACATGTCGCCTGCCCGTCGTTGCAAG
Source organism: Terriglobales bacterium (assembly GCA_035538255.1). Lineage (GTDB taxonomy): Bacteria > Acidobacteriota > Terriglobia > Terriglobales > Acidobacteriaceae > Gp1-AA112. The sequence continues at coordinate 1,878 of DATLKS010000626.1, read as the reverse complement.
CCGAAAGGTTGCGCTGGTGTTCTGAATAGGCTGTTTGTTTCGCTTGCTCCGGAGTGAGTTTGGAGTGGTCGCACTGATCCCAGCCATTTGCACAATTTTGCGCGTTGCGCTGGCGCTCCGCAGCAGTTGCATCTCTGGTTTGTGAAGGAGTTAACTGGGCCCGATCACACGGCCCAGAGCCGTCTGCACAATTGGATGCATTGAGCTGGCCCCTTGCGATGTTCACTTCCTCGGTTTCCGCTGGAGTTAGTTTGGATCGATCGCAGGCGGCCCATTCATCCTTGCAGGCGGCGAGATTGCGCTGTTGCTGCGCTGCGGCCATATCGCGGGCTTCCATCGGGGTCAGTTTGGACCGGTCGCACGACAACATGTCATCATTGCAGTCGGACACATTCCGCTGGTGATCGGCCACGGCCAACGCAATCATTTCCGGTTCCGTGAGCTGTGAACGGTCACAGGAGTCGTAGCCGCTCCGGCAGTTCACAACGTTTCGTTGGTGGGCTGCGAGAACCGCGTTCGTCGCTTCCGACTGGCTCAACCTGGAATAATCACAGGTATCGCGACCAGCATTGCAATCCGCCAGGTTTTGCGCAAGATCAGAGGATTGAGCAAATGCCAAAATCGGCCAAAGGCTGAGACAGACTACTTGCGCACCGAAACACTTCCGTAAGCTGACTTTCATAGTATGTGCCCCCATCGCCCCCAAGAGCTGCGCATTTCATGCCTTCTCGTTACGTTGATCACACCGCGACCGAAAGCCTATTCATCCAGGTTCTCTAGCGACCGAAACCGGCTTTCTATTTCTGTCAACAATGATGATCGCGCAGACGGCCAGTAATAGCTGATCCGAATTGCTCACTTCATGTTGTGTTCCTCACAAAGCCGGCGAGTCGATGTCGGCCCGCAAACGATGCTCTGTCTCCAAAACGAGCACGTTTGCACAGAATTCCCCCCAAGTTCTGTGTCATCGTGAACTTGTCAGGTTAAGAAGAAACACGGAGTTGCCTATGGATACTGTCATGCACCCGTTCCTTGTCCGTCTTCGCAGCCTGCGTGCTTTCATCGCCGCTTCGCTGAGGAAGATGCTCAGAATGGAAACACACGACGGCGATTTTGCTTCCGAGAGGGTGTGTCGATTTTGTGGACTCATCACGCCGCGCTACGAGATATGTTGCTTGGAGTGCGGCAAGGCACTTAAACCAGCCTAAAGCGGCGTAAACCTTACGCAGAGGCTTCAAGCGCAGAGTGACTGGATGGTTGAATGATGTAACGGTTCACGCTGTGACAGGAACGACACGGTATTTCAAGGATCATCTCCCCAGAGGTTCCTTCCATTAGGTTCATCGAAAACGCACGCAGGCACTCCGCACACGTCAGCACGACATAGGGCATAGCCTTGGAGTCGTTGCCATTGCGCGGGATCCAGGCGGGGGCACACCGTCGGCGCTGGTCACTGCTTCGGGCCGGAGCAGTAAGAAGCAACCGTTGAATGGTCCGAAGCAGATTCTTGGATTCGCCACCTTTCGCGAAGAAGCCGTCCGCGATCACGCCAAAGGGAAGCTCGTTGCCGACATAGGCGCCGCCCATTGCGACAGTCGATATTTGGGGGAAACGACGGCGCATCACGGAAAGCAGCTCAAAACCTGACATGCCAGGCATATCAAGATCAGAGAGTACTACGTCGGGCAGCTTCTTTCTTAGCTGCGAGAGCGCTTGGAATCCGTCTTCTGCAGCGACGACATCGTACCCCGCCGCCATCAGCGTCATTGCAACACTCTCACGGACACTGGGGTCGTCGTCGACCACGAGGATCTGGCTTTTTGTCGGAGTCGGCATGGCTTCTTCTCCTCGCTGCTCCGGTTGTTCTGCAGAGGCTGC
>DATLKS010000625.1:0-2193 GCA_035538255.1 Terriglobales bacterium | reverse complement strand
GCCTGAAAAGACCTGGTTCATAAGGCACCTCTTGTTCAATTTTTGGCATAGTAGGAATCAGGTAACTTTGTTGATTCCTCGTTACTTGCTTCGATACTAGATCATTGCTCGACAACCTTGTCGCGCCGGCAGATATAACCTACATGTTGGCTGGTGAAGGGACGTCCGAAGGCCGTTCGGTGACCCGCAGCATTGAGCCGTTCGGCGATTTCCGCATAGGTATATCGGTCAGCCATCTCGTGAATCTGTGCTACCGCGTTGGGCGGAGTCTTCAAGGACCCCTCTCCCGGCGCACTGCGCTTGATGTGCACTCTCGTCACAGTTCTAGAACGCCATCGAATCTGTATCTCAATCTGTCCGGCTTGGCTGACACCATCGAGTTGTACGGACTCAATCGCTAGGCGCAGCAACTGTTTCCGCTCCTGGTTCGTCGTGCTCGGCGATTTCCACACCAGCGGTAGATTCTGCGATAGCTCTTGGATTGCCTTCCGCTCCTCGGGTGGAATGCGCCACTCCGCTTCTTGTTCGGCTTGGTTATAGGCTTGCTCGAGTCGCGCCACTCTCTCCAGCTTCTCATTCCACCGCCGCTCCAGCTCCGACGCCACCAATCGGTTGTCAGGATCCACCGCGTCGTATTGGCGTTGTGCCAGCCGCGCTTCGTAGCGTGCCTGTTCCAGTTGCAGATCCCGCTGTCGACGTTGTGCCGCCAGATCGTTTTCTAATTGCTCGAGAACCTGCAGCCCGACTTCCAAGCTCAGGGGAGACACAGACTCTAAGAACGCTTCTGCCACAGCCGCATCGACCGGCCGCGAGGTCATGCTCTGGCAGATCTTATCTCCACCATCTTGGTATCCCGATTGGCAAAGATACGCGGAAGATCGTTTCTCACTCGCCGCACGGTGTTGTACGCTCATCTTGCGTCCGCAAATTCCGCAGTAAACAATGCCCTGCAACAAGGCGCTTCCTTCTCGCGCGACACCAGACTTCCCCTGGTCACGATTCCAGTTCTGGTGCATTCGCTCGCAATTCTTCACGTACTCCTCCCAACTCAGATACGCGGGGTGATGGCCTTCAATCTTTACCGGCCATTGTGCCATGGAAACCTGATGCGGGAGTACCTTGCCGGTCTTGGCGGAGCGGCGCTCGCCAGCGTACTCCCACCGTCCGAACACGTACACTCCCGCGTAGGCCGGGTTATGAAGGATGCGGACCACGGCGCTCAGGCTAGGCGTTTTCCAGATGAGTGAGCCATATCCATCCCGACCGGTCACGCGCACAGGAAGATCGAGTCCTTCCCGTTTTAGATCGCGCACCACACTCCGCGCCACGCCGTGGCGACGAAATGATTCGAACACATAATCCAATCGCGCTCGCACCTGAACGTCCGGATCCAGTTCCCAACTACCGTCCGCACCGCGTACAAAGCCGGTAGGCAGCGGAAACTGTAGCAGCCCTTTGCGCGCTTTGTTCCACCGTCCCTCGTACAATCGCGTTCGCAGGGTGAACAGTTCTGCCTCGGATAAAGTCCCCTTCACCCCGAGCAGCAACCGATCATTAGGTTCCCGGGGATTGTAGATCGCACACTCATCGGCAGTGAGAGTGTTCGTCAACCCGCAGATCTCAATCAGGCGATACCAATCGCTATTGTTGCGCGCGAGCCGCGATGCCTCCAACATCAAGACGACGCCGACTTTGCCTAAGCCCACTTCCGTGACCAACCGCTGAAATCCGCTCCGGTGTGCGGCCGTTTCGCCGGTACGGCCTTGGTCTTCATCGATGACATCGATGTGGCTCGCGGGCCAGCCTAACTCCCGCGCCCGCTCCCGCAAATGATATTGCCGCTCGGTACTTTCTCGATGTTCCTTGACTTGCCAAGGAGTGGATTGCCGCACGTAGACATAAGCCAGACGCTCACGGTTCGTGTTCAGGTTCTTTGCTGCACTCATGACACTCCTCCCGCCGGAGAACGCGGCATGCGCACATGGCGATAGGCCACATCGACCCACAACCGAGGCGGTGCCGCCTCAATCGCAGCCGGGGAACTCTGTCGCAATCGCTGTGCGTCCGAGTTGCCAATCGACCGAGCCTTCGATGGCATAGCGGCATTCAATGGGGAGTCCGATCCTGGCTCGCTAGATTCCTGCGTCGGGCACCCAGGGGCTGAACCGCACGCCGCGCGCGCACAGCGAAGTA
>DATLKS010000624.1:0-3462 GCA_035538255.1 Terriglobales bacterium | reverse complement strand
CAAAATGTGCGTGTCATCTCGCTTGCTAATCGATATTCGTAATCTGAAACTCTGTCAAAATTTTCAATTCCCTAGCTGCGATTTGCGGAAATTTGACCGAGTTTTCTTTCGCACTTAGCTTCGCTCCACTCGCAGGAAGTCGCGGTTAGATCTGCGGGCCTGAGGAAACCGTGTTCTCAACCGTGGAAGAAGTTCGGACAGGACTGTTTCAGGCTGGCTACATCACAGACGAGGTCACGATCACAGTCGTGTACCTGGCTGCGCGCTTGAACAGGCCCATTCTGCTCGAAGGACCGCCAGGCAGCGGTAAGACCGAGCTGGCGTATGCGATTGCAAAAGCCACGGGCGCCGAGGTCGAGCGCCTGCAGTGTTTTGAGGGAATCGACGATGAGAAAGCGATCGGCAAATTCGATGAAGCACTGCAAAGACTGGCGGTAGATCTGCGCTCGCGCGCCGAGCACACCGATTGGGAGCTCCTCAAAAAGGAACTGCACAGCCAGAAGTTCTTCAGCGCAGGCCCGCTCCTGCGCGCTTTGCAGTATTGCCGGCCGTGCGTCCTGCTCATCGACGAGCTCGATAAGGTGGATCAGGCCTTCGAAGCGATGCTACTCGAGGTCCTCAGTGTTTGGCGCCTGAGCATCCCAAAATTGGGCCTGGTAACAGCTCAATCCATTCCATTCGTACTTCTGACCTCCAACGAGGAAAGAAGGCTTGGCGATCCTCTGCGAAGAAGGGCCTTCTATCTGCGCATCGAACATCCCACGCCGGAACGAGAAGCCAGAATCATTGAGCTGAGAACACCGAAGCAAAGTGCTGCGTTCCACTTTGAAATGGCGGGATTGGCGCAGGCGTTGCGCGGCTGGAGCCTGGAAAAACCGCCTTCGATTTCGGAAATGCTCGACCTCGCTCAGGCCCTGGAGCTTTTGGGAGAGGAACGGATCACCTCCGAGATGCGAGACATTCTTCTGCCTCTGTTAGCCAAGACTGAAGCCGATCGCAGAAAGCTTCTCTTGCGCGATGGCTGGTCGAGCCTCGTAGAGGACGCGCACGTTTACAGCGCAGAAGCGAGACAGCGATGATTCGTTGCAGATTCATTCTCCTCCTTTTTGTGCTCTGTTCCGCTTCGGCTATCGCCAGCAGCTCCCGAGCAGAAGCCGAATACTACGTAGCTGCTTACGCGGAGCACTACCACGTTTCGCGCCAGTTTGTTCGGGCAATCGTGGCCCAGGAATCGGGATGGAATCCATGCGCCGTATCGAGCAAGGGAGCCGTTGGCTTGATGCAACTCATGCCGGAAACAGCGAAAAGGCTCCGTGTCCAGAACCGCTGCGATATTTCGCAAAATATTTCCGGAGGCGTGCGCTATCTGGCGTGGCTGACCAGCAAGTTCGGAGGGGACCTCAGATTGGTAGCAGCCGCTTACTACGCAGGTGAACGGCAGATCGCTCGGCGGGGTCTCAGGTACTCCAATCGTGAAGTGGTCGCGTACGTTGCCGAAATTCGCAATCGTCTCACTCGAAATGTCAATTCGATACCCCATCCGAGAAGAAGGCCATGAAAGTGCGCTTGAGTTTCGTCTGTCTCGTCGCCAGTCTTGCCATCGCCCAAACAGAAACCGGTAAGGTTGTGCCCGAGATCCGGATTTTGTCTATTCAGCCGAATACAGCGCCATTGCTGCATCTCGCTGCGGGGTATACGACTGCGATAAGACTTCCTGAAGACGTCAGCTCAGTAGTGGTTGGCAATCCTGCAAGCTTCAAGGCAGAACATTCAGAGGGTGAACCCCGGCTCGTATTGTTAAAGCCAACTACCGCATTGCCATCAGAAACTAATGCGTTAATCACGACCAGGTCCGGCAGCGAGATAAGTCTCTACTTGATCAGCTCGGGAAAAGTGCTGCCCAGTCCGGTCGTGGACTTCCTCATTGAGTACCGCAGACCGCAGGCTCTTGTCGTCGGTGCTGGTATGAACAGCTTTCTAATTCCGGAGACTCGGTCTCTAGCCGCATCCTCCTCGTCCGAGACCCTTCCAGAAAATGCGCGCCATCCGGATGCATTGGCGAGCGCGCTGAAACTGCAGCAGGAAGCATCGCCTGTATGGATAGGAAATGATTTCCGTGCTGCGATCGGAAGTTCGCTCGGACAAAACGGGCAGACGATTCTCACTTTTTCTGTTCTGAACAAGTTGCCGCGAACGATTGAGCTGCTTCCGCCTCAGCTTCAACTGAGCAGCAGAGGGGGCGGAAATGGGAAACGGATCATCAGCGAACCGATTTCGATTTCCGAGTACCGCTTCACTGTACGCAGGCTGGGATTTGGAGAAAGAGCCGACGGCGTTCTTGCGTTTGAAAGGCCCGCGTTCAAAGAGTCTGGGGACAAATTACAGCTTCGCCTGGCGGAAGCCGACCAGGTGGATCGTCCCATTCTGTTACCGGTGCCCTTCACCGCTGAAACTGAAGGAGGAACTCAATGAATCCTGTGGAGACGAACGGAGTCGCTGTAATCGATGGTAGTAAGCAATCACCCGGAGCCGACGCCAGCACCGCTCACCCGAGACTCGATCTAAAGACACCGTATGTACCGGAAAAAAAGAATCTTGGATCTCGACTTGGAGAGAATCGTCGAATTCTGTTCCTGGGAGGAGGCATCGTTCTTGTGCTGATCCTCGTTGCATTCAGCGGCATTTCACGCCAACCGTTCGCGGCGCAGAAGAGTCCTCTGAAAAACTCAAGCCTACAAATGGTTTCCCATTCTGAGACCAGCACCGTAACCTCCAGCATCACGCCGATCCTCGAAGTGGGTCAATCCCCGCAGCAGGAAATCCAGAGCGGCCGCGTGCAGCCTGAGCAGCTCGAGCGTATGGCGCCAAAACACACACCGCGGACGCCGGCCTCCAGTCTCGCTGAAATACCTCCTTTTGAGAACGGCGGATTGTGGCATCCTGCCCCCTATCGAGAAGGCGCAGAAGCCAACGGCAGTGCTGACATAGGCACGTCCAGCGGAAAGGGCACGGATCGTAAGGATGGTGAGGCCATGGATAAACCCTCGCTGGTATTCGCCAGCAATGCGCCTGCGGCGGCCCTGCGACCTCAATCGATCGCGCCGGACACAAGTGTTGGAATAGGGCTCTCGCCAGGCACCAGGCTTCGTGCCAGATTGGAATCCGCTGTAAGCACGGCCGTCCACGCGCCTGTGATCGCGATCATCGAATACAGCTACGAACGAAACGGGGAGATCGTAGTCCCTGCAGGCTCTAAAATGTTCGGGCGGATTGAATCGGCTGATCGTACCGGCTATGTGGAGCTCCGCTTCGACTCGCTGTTAATGCCAGATGGATCATCTGTTGCCGTTACAGCGACCGCAACCGATCTACGACTTCAACCGTTGCGTGGAAAAGTCGAAGGGAGACACACAGGAAAGAACATTCTGGTCCGATCGGTCGCCGGAGTCGGGGAAATCGCAG
>DATLKS010000623.1:0-2156 GCA_035538255.1 Terriglobales bacterium | reverse complement strand
TTTGAAGATTGAGAATCTTCCGTCCTAACCCCTAGACGATAGCGCCACGCTACAAGGATTAAGACCATTATAACAAAGCAGCTATTGCGTTCCGCCTTTCCCGAAACAGCCCTAACGCCGCATCGCGCCAGAGCCACCAGGCGATTCTGTCCTCCTACGACATTCTTGCTTCTCCTATTTCGCTCGAAGTCGGCGCCGATGGCAGTGAGCAGGTGCACGTAGTGAAATCGATCAATGGATCGACTTCCGACGGTTTAGCTGTCACAGTTCGCGACATCGCTTACTCGGTAGGCCAGCGTGACTGGATAACAGATCAGCGCGTGGTTTCGCTTCGCGACTTTATATTTGCCTACGATAGTGGTACAGACTCTCTCCTTCCCGCGGGCGTGCGACCTTCAGACTTCGCGTCTCTGGGGTGTGAGCTCACCCAATTGGCGAGCACCCATGGTCAGGGACACAGCTTCACGTTGTACAAAGCCACGTGCGGCCGACAAGCTGCACGCGCGGCATTATGATTCTTTGTCGTTTCCGTTGTCTCGCATGTTCGCTGCAGTAAACCATGATCGGCCGCGCCCTCCACTGACGCTTTGATCCGATTGCCTTCAACTGCGACGCCAATTCTTCCAGCCCCTCACTCAGTTTTGGCCGAGTGATCGTCGCTTTGAGTCAGCGCTGGTTATACTGGCTGGCGCATGGACTGAGGTGCTTGCAATCCTGAATTCTTGCAGATTTGGCACGGATGCGGCTCGAAATCGTTCTCATTCTGGGAAGGTGATAACGACTGCACTCGTTTGTGCTCTCGTCGTCTGCGCTTGTGCGAAGGTGCTTTGGTCGCAGAAAGGGAAGGCACTGGCAGACGCCACCGTGGCCGGGAAGTTCGTCGATGCATCCGAGGCGAGCGGCGTAGCCTTTAAATACCTGTCCTCTCACACCTCGAAAAAATATCTGTTGGAGACGATGGGAGCCGGAGTCGCCCTCTTTGATTATGACAATGATGGACATCTTGATCTGTTCCTCGTAAACGGCGCTCCGATCAACGATCCAACCGCCAAGGGAGCGATACCGCGGAAATCAGGCCCGAAGTTCTGGAACCGGCTCTATCGCCAGAAGGCAGACGGAAAGTTCGAGGATGTCACGGAGAAAGCGGGGCTGCAGGGTGTTGGCTACGGCATGGGCGTGGCAGTCGGCGATTATGATAATGACGGCTACGAGGATCTGTATGTCACCGCTTACGGCGGCAACCGGCTCTATCACAACAATGGTGATGGCACGTTCAGTGACGTAACCGACAAGGCCGGCGTTGGCGGGAGCGGCTGGTCCACCAGCGCGGCCTGGGTTGATTTGGATAATGATGGACGCCTGGATTTGGTCGTCCTGCGCTATGTCCAGTGGGACTTCGACGACGTCTGGTGCGGAGAACGCAAAGAAGGATATCGGGCCTATTGCCAGCCGGAGGTCTTCCCGCCGATCTCGCCGCTGGTTTATCACAACGACGGCAACGGACACTTCACAGAAATTTCGCAGAAATCAGGCATTTCCAAACCGGGAAGAGGATTGGGCATTGCCCTGGCCGACTATGATCGCGATGGCCATGTGGATGTGTTCGTCGCCAACGATTCCATGCGCGAGTTCCTGTATCGCAACGTTGGTAACGGCAAATTTGAGGAAGTGGGATTGATGTCGGGAGCCGCTGTGGACAGCAATGGCCACACCTTCGCCGGAATGGGTGTGGACTTTGCCGACTACAACAATGATGGTCTGCCGGACCTCGTCATCACCGATCTTGCCCGCGAGCGCTACGCTTTGTACGACAACAACGGCGATGGGAGCTTCGCGTATTCCAGTCTCAGCTCCGGCGTTGGCCCGATGACGGCTCTCCATTCCGGCTGGGGTGTCCGCTTTCTCGACTATGACAACGATGGCTGGAAGGATCTATTGATAGCGCAGGGCCATGACCTCGATACGATTGAGTTGTCATATCCCGACCTGCATTATCGCGAGCCGATGCTGCTGGCGCGCAATACTCAACATGGCTTTGAAGACGTTTCCAGTATCTCTGGCGAGGTCTTTCGTGAGCCCTGGGTGGGACGCGGCATGGCCGTCGGCGACCTCAATGATGATGGGCGAATCGACGCCGTTGTGACCACGAATGATGG
>DATLKS010000622.1:0-1670 GCA_035538255.1 Terriglobales bacterium | reverse complement strand
GAGCAAGTCCGACGCCATCCGTATTCGGTAGTGCTGTTCGATGAAATCGAGAAGGCGCACCCAGATGTGTTCAACGTGCTGCTGCAAATTCTCGAGGATGGACGTTTGACGGACGGCCAGGGCCGCACAGTGGACTTCCGAAACACGGTTTTGGTGATGACCAGCAACCTGGGTTCCACGGCGATCTTTGAGCTATCCAAAAAGGATCCTGAGCGTGCGCGGAAAGAAGCGATGGAAGCGCTGCGCGCATCGTTTCGGCCGGAGTTCATCAACCGGATTGACGAAATCGTGATCTTCAACCCGCTTGGCAAGGAGCAGTTGGGCCGCATCGTAGGCCTCTTGCTCAAGAACGTTGAAAAACTTCTGGCGGAGCGGCAGATTACGCTCGAGATTACGTCGGCTGCCAACGAGTTGCTGCTCAGCGAAGGTTACGACCCTGCGTTCGGAGCACGGCCGTTGCGGCGCACAATTCAGCGGCTCATTCAGGATCCACTGGCGATGCAAATCCTCGAAGGCAAGGTATTGCCGGGCGATCATGTTCGCGTGAACCGCGATGGGCAAAAGGACGCCATGACTTTCGAGCGCATTTCGCAGAAACAACCCGCGGCTGCAGCCGGTATCTAATTCAGTAGAAGCGTCGCGGACATGAGTTGAACTTGAAGCGCACGAGACTCGGCTTGAGATTCAAGCCGGGTCTCGCGGTGCAGTAAGCAGTAGCGGTTAGCGATGAAAGTGAAGGACAACAATGAGAATTTTTCGTACAGCGTTTTTGCTTGCAGCACTAACGCTCTTCTTGATGTTCGTAGGTGAATATGTTGGCGGCCGTAGCGGCATGACCTTCGGCCTCGGTATCGCCGTTGTCATGAATGCTTTTGCGTATTTTTTCTCGGACAAGATCGCGCTCATGTCGAGCGGCGCGCAGCCGGTTACTCGCGAACAATTGCCGCGTCTCTACGCCGTGATGGAACGTCTTGTAGCGAAAGCGAATTTGCCGCTCCCGAAACTTTACGTGGTTCCCCAGGCCGCGCCTAACGCCTTCGCAACCGGAAGAAGTCCTCGGCACGCGTCTGTCGCTGTGACGCAAGGCCTGCTGGAATTGATGAACGATGATGAACTCGAAGGCGTTATCGCTCACGAGCTATCACACGTTCGCAATTACGACATCTTGATCAGTTCCATTGCAGCTACACTGGCGGGCGCCGTTACTTGGATCGCCCACTGGAGCCCCTTCCTCGGCCTTGGAAACCGGGATGACCGGGAGCGTGGCGGAAACGTCATCCTGGAGCTTGCACTCATGATTCTTGCTCCTCTCGGCGCCATGTTACTGCAATTGGGCCTTTCGCGTCAGCGCGAATACTCGGCGGACGAAACGGGTGCTCGCATGGTCGGTCAGCCGTTCGGACTCATCAGCGCCCTGCAGAAGCTGGAAGCCTACAACCAGCGCATTCCAACTACGGCCTTGGCGCCTGCTACCGCAGCTCTGTGCATCGTCAGGCCGAGGTTCAGCCTCGGCTCTCTTTCCTCGCTCTTTAGCACGCATCCGCCGCTGAAAGCCAGGGTTGAGGCGCTTCGGCAAATGACTAGTACACCCTTGCGGTAACTGTGCGTTTGGCGATAACCCGGATAGAAACAATGGGTGGCGACCGATTTTCTGCACATTTTCGGTTGCG
>DATLKS010000621.1:0-2513 GCA_035538255.1 Terriglobales bacterium | reverse complement strand
ACCACTTCCGCGTTATGGATCAGGGCATCACGACCTGCGGCAATGTCCCCACCTGCACCAGCGGCGATGTAGTCAAGCGCTGCGCCCAACGCCGCGATCAACGCGACTGCAGGCGTGTAAGCCGACTCGCCATTCGCGGCCGACTTCCTCTCTTTGCGCAGATCGAAGTAGTAGCGCGGATTCTTTGTTGTATCCATGCGCTTCCAGGCACGCTCGCTCACAGCGCAATACGCAAGTCCAGGCGGAATCATGACGGCCTTTTGCGATCCGCCGATGATCACGTCGATACCCCAGCCATCGATATCGAAGTGTGTAGTGCCGAGGCCGGTGATCGCGTCCACTACCAGCAGCGCCTCAGTCTCTCTGGTGAGCGCCGCGATGCTTTGTACGCAGTGACGCGCGCCAGTGGAGGTCTCAGTGGCCTGCATGAACACAGCTTTGACGTCAGGCTTCAGGCGCGAACGAACTTCCTCGATCGAGAACGTCTGACCATAAGGAGCCGTTACCGTTTCAACTTGGCAGCCGAATGCTTTCCCCAGGCTCGTCCAGCGCTCGCCGAATTTTCCTGCGCTGAGCACGAGCACGCGATCCCCAGGTGAAGTAAGGTTCGACACTGCCGCTTCCATGGCACCCGTACCCGAAGATGCAATGATGATTACGTCGTTCTTGGTTCCAACAAAGCTCTTGAGCTGTGACAGCACACGCTGATACAGGGCGCGGAACTCGGCGGTGCGGTGGTGGACGTCGGCTGCCGCCATGGCAAATTGCGCGGCAGGCAGCAGCGGAGTGGGTCCCGGAGTAAAAAGACGAACCTTCTTTAACATGCTTTCATTTTAAGGTGTTTCTCTGCTTCTTTGTGTTATGGGAAACGCGGTTGTGGCGTTTGAACCTATTTGAAATTCTTCTACTCCGCATTAGAAGAACAAATCCCTCGTAGAGACGCAGCACGCTGCGTCTCCTGTGGCTGAACCCTGCACTGCCGTTCCGATCGGCATGGTCTATCGACAAGGAGAACGCAGCATGCTGCGTCTCTACTGTTAGGGTATTGGAATGCATTTTGCCTTTCTCAAATCGGGAGTGCTGATTGCGCTGATCGCACACAGCCTGATCGGCATCTCGCTGGTTTGGGATAAAGTGCTGCTCAAACGGCCCGAGACGAAGAATCTGGTGAGCTACGTGTTCTGGTTGGGGGCAATCAGTATCTTCGGATTGGCGCTGATTCCATTTGGGTTCAAGATGCCGCGCACGAGCGTCGCACTACTCGGCTTCTTCACAGGAGCGCTACATCTTGCCGCAGTGTACTTCTATTACGACGCTCTCAAGCGCGGCGAAGCCACCGAGTCGCTGGCGGCCATTGGTGGCTTCAGTCCGGTGGCGACTGCGGTCATCGCCTTCTTTTTGCTGCACCAGCCGTTTGCCGGCGGAAGAGTCATTGCTTTTGCGCTTCTCACGGCCGGCGGATTCCTGATGTTCCTCTCCGAGGAGATGGACTTTCGCAAGATGATCGTGTCTGTGGCGGTCGCGTCCGGACTTTTCGGGCTGGTGAACGTGCTGCAGAGGATCGTCTTCCGCGAAACCAACTTTGTCAGCGGATACGTCTTCTTCACGCTCGGAACCTGTGCGGCCTCACTGCTGCTGCTGGTTCCAAGGACGTGGCGCATGCAGATCTTCAGGCACTCGGAGCAAGCCAATCCCCGCAGCCGCTTCTGGTATTTCGTCAATCGATTCCTCGACGGAGTAGGATCGTTTCTCATCTTTTTTGCCATCAGCCTCACGCATCCTGCCATCGTCGATGCCATATCCGGCGTGCGCTTCGCAATTATTTTCGTTGGTGCTCTCCTGCTCACCAGACTCCATCCAGACTGGCTGCGCGAGGACTTCAGCGGGCGCACGCTGATCATCAAGACGCTGGCAACCGCAACTATCATCGCCGGTATGGTCTGGCTATCGACCCACGGCGGACACGAAGATGCCGGAGCGGCAACGGCAAGAATCCATCCGATGCCGTCCCCCATTGCACTTTCGTGCACTCGGGTCCGGCAAAAACCTCATTCTGTTTTGCGTTTTGCAGTGCTACTATCCCTCACCAACTCAGGACACAACTGATTTTTCGGTGGGCTTGACCGCACCGTGAAGTTCTCACGTGCCGCTTGCGATTTTGTTTGTTTCAAAATCGGAACGTGACAACCTGCATCTGCGCGCAGCCACCAAATCAGATAAGTGTCCCATTGAGCTTCGGAGCAACGAGCATGCTTAGGCGTGTGAGCAGCGCGATTTGTGTTCTGGCCATGACCGGTGCCGCCGTGGCGCAGAACGCATCTGCAGCTCCGGTTAAGGCAGTGCGATTATCTCTCTGCGAGCAGCTTCTGAAATCCGAAACCGAACGCATGCGCTGGGAAGCGGCACAGACCTGGAACAGGCCGGTAGTCCCGAACCCGAATACCGAACCTCCGCATCGTGCAATTCACATCGATCAGCTTCCCCCTGCGGTGCCTAAGATCCGTCGCGAGTGG
>DATLKS010000620.1:0-4974 GCA_035538255.1 Terriglobales bacterium | reverse complement strand
ACAGACGCAGCGTCCCGATTTGAAATTCAAAGCGTTCGTCCCCCGCGAGCTGCACCTCACCGGCGAGTCGCGCGACATTTTTGAAGAAATTCGCAAGCACGACATCCTCCTGCATCATCCTTTCGATTCCTTTAATGCCGTTGTCGGCTTTATTGAGAGCGCGGCCAAGGACAACAACGTAGTCTCGGTCCGCCAAACGCTCTACCGCACCGGCGAGGAATCGCCTATTGTGCAGGCGATGATCGAGGCTGCCGCAAACAAGGAAGTTACAGTCGTTGTGGAGCTCAAGGCCCGCTTCGACGAAGCCTCGAACATTCGCTGGGCGCGCACTTTGGAAGATGCCGGCGTGCAGGTCTTCCACGGACTGGTTGGTCTCAAGACTCACTGCAAGCTCACGCTGCTCGTGCGTCGCGATCCTGATGGCGTGACGCGGCGCTATGCCCATCTTGGCACCGGCAACTACAACGCAGTAACGTCGCGTTTCTATACCGATTTGAGCCTGCTCACGGCAAATGAAGAGATCACTGAAGCGGTGCAGGAAGTCTTCAACTTTCTTACGGCATATGCGGACCATCCACACTATGATCCGCTTCTGGTCTCACCGGTTGATTGCGCGGAGCGCACGATCGCGCTCATCCAGCGCGAAGCCGACCATGCGCGTGCGGGACGTCCCGCACGCATTATCGCCAAGATGAACGCGTTGCTCGACAAGCCGGTGATTCAGTCGCTTTATCGAGCCTCGCAGGCAGGCGTGGAAATTGATCTGATCGTGCGCGGCATGTGCGCGCTGCGGCCGGGAGTGCGCGGTGTGAGCGATCGCATCCGCGTGCATAGTATCGTAGGGCGATTGCTGGAGCACAGCCGCATTTACACGTTCGCGAATGCCGGCGATGAGGAAGTCTATCTTGGCAGCGCCGATTGGATGCCACGCAATTTGTATGAACGCGTCGAAGTTGTTTTTCCGGTATTCGATCCCTTGCTGCGGCAGAGAGTGCGTCAGGAAATTTTGGAGTCGTATTTATCCGACACAGCGAAGGCGCGCGTCCTTCAGTCCGACGGTGACTACGTGCGCGCCAGTGATCTTGCCCGAGGCGGCCGCCGCCGCACACCTCGCGCGCCGTTCAACGCGCAGGAATTCCTGATAGGATTAGTGGAGGGGAACGCGTCGTTGGCGGCAATTCCGCCGCTGCTTATACCTCCACCACGCGCGCGTTACCGGCAACGAGTTGAGCAAGCATGATTATTTATTTCGTTCGCCACGCCAGCGCGGGGCAAAAGAAACTCAGTCCTAAAAAAGACGAAAAGCGACCTCTGGATGCAGATGGCGTGCACCAGTGCACGCAGATGGGGCGCATTCTTTCGGCGATGGAAGCCGGAGTTGACGCAATTATCTCCAGCCCGCTAAAGCGGGCCACGCAGACCGCGTCTCTCATCGCGAACGAGGTGGGTTACGAGGGCAAGTTGTACCTCGAAAATGCGCTCCGGCCGGACGCGAAATACGACCAGTTTCGCGACATGCTGCGCAAATACTCAAAGCATGAAGCGGTGATGGTGGTCGGTCACAATCCTAACTTCAGCGACTTTCTCGGTCAGATCATCGCGGAGAGTGGCTCACGCGCACACGTTGACATGAAGAAGGCCGCCGTCGCCAAGATCGAGAGTGAGCAGAAGAAGTTTGTCTTGGGTTGGCTTTTCACTCCTCGGCTGGCCAAGGCCACCGCCGATGCGAACATAAACGAAAATGGCGCGGCAAGGGCGTCCCGCAACGGCATTGGCGACGAACTGAAAATTCCCATCGAGTATCTCAAGTCCGGTAAGGATAAAAAGCAGCCTCAGAGCGCTGCCCTGACCACTAAGTCGCGCCCGAAGACGTCGCGAAAGTAGTTGCGTTCTTTGTCGGCCGCCCAGACTTCGAGATCCATTCCCGACTTGCCGCGCAACTCGAGCACAACGGTCGCGCCCTGCTCCAGCGCGCGCACTTTCTGTACGATACCCCGGCGTCCTTGATTCAAGGCGCGCGCGATCCGCAATAAGACTACGGCGCGGTCGAGCAACTGCCGGACTGACGGCCGAAGGCCGCGTACTTCGCGATCTCGCTCGCTCGGGCGTGACTTGCCCATATATCGCGCAATCGCGGCGATCAGATGGCGCTGTTCAGGCGAGAACCCGAAGAGTTCCGAATTGGCAATCAAATAATACGTATGCCGGTGCCGTCCATTTCGATTCACGTAAGAACCGATTTCGTGGAGCATGGCAGCGGCGCCAATCCACTGGGTGTAGTCCGGCGGCAGCCCATGAATTCTTTGGAGAGATCTGAATAATTGCAAGGCCAAATCTCGCACTTGGGAAGCGTGACGCGCGTCGGCGTTGTAGTGTCTTCCCAACGAGACGAGCGCATCTTCCTGCTCGGCCTCGAGTTGCCGGTGCGCGCGCGTACCGACATCGGCATCGGCAGCCATCTGTGCGAGCAGGCCATCGCGTAGTCCTAGAGGCGAATACTGAAAAGACGACAATCCATAATGAATCATCAGCTCGGAGAAAACAAAAGCTCCGGCAACAATGATCTCTGCACGCTTCGGACCGATGCCTGGATATTCCGCCCGCGCGCTCCGCGCTCTCACTGCCAGTTTCCGCGCAAGTTCAACCGTCATCGCGCGCGAGACCTTATGCGCATATTTTGACCTTCCCTGGATGGCGCGTGACGCCCCGGCCAGAGCCGCGGCCGTGCCCGAAGTTGCAATCGCAAGATTGACCCGATACCGCTTGATGGCTGGCGCGATGCGATTCACCTGCTCGGTGATGTACTCGCGCATGCGCTCTACTTCTTTCGATTTCGGAGGATCATGGAGTAGAAATTCCTGGGTAAGCCGCACGGCTCCGAGCGGCAAGCTGAACATCTCCCGGATGTGTCCATGCTCGGAGATCGTGATTTCGCAACTGCCGCCTCCTAAATCGAACAAGAGCACATCTTTGTTCTCGATGCGCACGTTGGAAAGAATTCCGAGATGGATGAGCCGTCCTTCTTCGAGTCCGGAGATGATCTCGACATTCCACCCCACGGCCGATTTCACCCATTCCAAAAAAGCTCTGGCATTCTTCGAGTCGCGAAGCGGGCTGGTGCTGACAACCCGCACTTGCTCGACGCGAAATTTCTGAGTGGCGCGATAAAACCTGGTGAGCACCTTCACCGTGTGCTCCATTGCATTCGGCGCCAGAGTGTTGTTGCGGAAGACGGACTCGCCGAGGCGTGTAACCTCGCGGTCTTCGTGAATGACTTTCAGCTTGCGGCGGGTCAGCTCAGCGATTTTGAGCCTGACAGAATTCGCGCCTATGTCCACCGCAGCAAAGACGGGCATGGGGAGTGAAGTGGATTATTCCACAGCACAAAGGTGGTGTGAATGAAGAACTTCAACCGGCACGGCGGCGCTGGACCGGCGCGCTGCGAGGTTCCTTTTTGGGAACCACAGCCGGCGGTGCCAGGAGCTTGCGCTCCGCTTCCTCAACTGCAAGCACAGATTCATCGTATTTCTTGTCTCGCAATCCGATCAGTAATGAATGGAGAGTACAGTCTCCGCACACCTCTTCTGTCAATTCAGCGAGAACGAGGTAGTCGTGCCAGTCTCCGCTGGCGTCCTGCACCTTCTTCCAGGTATCTACGAGAGATCGAACTTGGGGCGTCTCGCCTGCTAGTTCCGCCGTGTAGCGGAAACTCTTACATGCCAGACGATAGGAATGGAGATTCTCCGGGGACAAAGGAGCGCGGCTGCGGACGAAAGCACGGTACTCGTCCAAAGCGAGCTGGTTCGCACCCGACAGCCGATGATTACCGGATTCTTGTTTGGCTAGCGGCGGCTCGCCCAGGAGGCGCAAAGCTCGTGAATATCTTTTCCAGTCGCCATCGCTGATAAGAGTTATAAGCTTCCTTTTGGCCGACTTTCTGCGCGATCTAAGGACTTTTTCGACTCTCTTCTTTTCATTCGCAGCTTTGGTATCGAGCTGCTCGAGAAGATCGAGATGAACTTCGCTGTCGCGCAACTTACCGGTGATCTTGCGCAGCTTGTTGAGAGACTTAAGTGCCTGCTTCTTCTCCTCGTCTAACTTGGGCTGAACGACGGCATTCCAAGCGAGAAATCGCCGCAAGCTGGTGCGGTATAAGTGCGCACTTTTCGAAGTTTGACGCTTGCGAAGCTCGCTAATTGACGCAAGCAGCAGGTCTATTGGGGAAAGAGAGTTGTCCTTGAGCTTTTTCGCTGGACTTGCCATGCAAATTGGAAATTAGACGATAAAACACTTGGCGAGCCTACGCAAGATGGATGCGAGTCGCCAACTCACAATTCCGCGAGCCATCAAAATGTAAACGCTAATCCGCCGCGCAAAGCCCGCGCCGATTGCACGAGGTAGAGCGTGCGTCCATCAGGACTGAAGAATGGACGGTATCCCTGGGCCAGGAGATTGCGAACGTCGAGTAAGGCTTCGATGTGTCCGGGAACGAAAGAACCTCCAGGAATCGGCTGACGAATAACTATGCTGAAGTAAGGATCGGCTTGTCCAGGAGAGGCGTTGAAGAGGTCGACAGGCGTGACTGCGTTCGCGCTTGTCCACTTATAGGACGCTGTCCAGCGTGTTCCCATATCGGGAACTCGTCCACTCAGCTTCGCAGTCACGGCATGAGCCTTTTCCACGCGCAGATCCTGGCGAAGGTCGTTCCAGGAGCCGGTTGCGTTCTCTTCCGGCACAGTTACGGCGCCGCCGTAGGCATAGTCAAGAAGAGCGGTGAGTTCGGGCGAGAACGTGTGCTCAGCAACCACGCGCAATCCACTGGTCTCGAGATTGCCGCCATTGAACGTAAACGTGTCCGACGAGACGTCGGGAACAACGTCCGACGCGATGGATGAAACATCACCTGAGCCGGTGAGCGCCAGATCCGAGACGCGGTCGAAGAATACGGCCGCCTGGAATTTAGTGTCGCCCTCT
>DATLKS010000619.1:0-2713 GCA_035538255.1 Terriglobales bacterium | reverse complement strand
AGATATCTTTATCGAATTCAAAACAGCCACAGAAAAACGTATCTGGATGATCCAAGCTCATTTTAAGGCCAGGGGCATGGGCGGAAGTAAATCGGGTAATCGGGCCATCGGGTAATCGGTAAAGTGACCAGCGCTGTTTTGCTAAGTCGTCTCTTGCGAGCAAAACGAATGGGATGACTGAGCGCAGATCGAACCTTCTTACTTCGCCCGATCACCCGATGGCCCGATCACCCGATCTACTTCAGCCCCACAAATCCGTTTGCATCTTTGACGAGCTTCGCAGGGTCGTAGCCTACACCGTCTTTGAACACCACCTCCACATTCTCGACATCGGAGATTTTGGATGAGGGATCACCTTTTACCACAACTATGTCCGCCTGCTTGCCCGGTTGAAGTGTCCCGATATGATCGATCTCTCCAAGATATTGCGCACCGTTGTAGGTAGCGATGCGAATCGCCTCCAGAGGAGTGAAGCCAGCTTCGACGAGCAGTTCAATTTCGCGCTGATCGCCGTAACCAGCAACCACGGCGCCATTGCCGGTAGGATCAGGTCCGGCCAATAGCAGACCGCCGGATTTTGCGAAGGAGTATTCGAATTCCATCTCCTTCTTAAGCAATGCCGGCCACACGGACTGTGCTGCGTTCTTCTGCAGGGTGTCACGCACCGCAAGATAAGCTTGTCGCGACTCGGGCAGCATCGCGTCCAGATTGGCCTGGCGCAGCGGCGGACGCTCCGGCACAAAGCCTTCGAAGACCGGCAACGTTGATGTGAGCGCAACATGATGCGCGACCAGATATTTGATGGTCGTTTGCACCTGCTCCCCGTTGATGTCGAGCTTCAGCAGAGTGTCGCGAATATCTTTCTGCGGCGGACATTTGTCTGGCTGCTTGCCCGCAGCAAATTCCGAGTCCACGATGATTCCGTGCTCAAGGTCATCGATGCCGATGTCGGCTGCCTCGCGAAATCCGATCGAGCACAGATGCCCTGTGACTTTGAGTTTGTTCTTGTGCGCCTCTTCAACCGCGGCACGCAATTCGTCGCGCGTGATGTTCATGTAAGCCTTGAAGTTCGTCGCGCCTTCGGCAATCCAGTAGCTCACAGTCCGTCGCGCATCATTGGCATCTTGCAGCTCGTACATTTGCGGTGTGTATGCGCCTTTGCCCTCCAGATACGGACCCGTAATGTGCATCTTGGGTCCAGGCATTTTCCCGGAATCGATGTCTTTCTTCAGCTCCAAGTCGGTGTATGGCTCAACTGAGCCAGTGGTCCGAATCGTGGTCACGCCGCCTGCGAGATACAGCCTCAGAAAGCTCCAGGCGTGCTCGGGGTACATCGCCACGTTGCGTCCGGGAGCAGGATAGTAGAGATGGTCGTGCATGCCGACGACACCAGGCATGATACTGTCGCCGGTCAGATCCAGAACCTGCGCGCTCTGCGCCGACTGGGACCCGGCTGCTGCGATGCTCTGAATCTTTCCTCCAGCGATCACCAACATCTGATCGGGTTTGGCGGGCGCTCCTGTGCCGTCGATCACACGTACATGATTCAGCACGATCACGGGTTGTTCGTACTTGACGTAAGCTTTGGCGTCGGTGGCGGGCACCTGCGCAAAGACCGTGGAAGAAAGGAGTAGCATGACCACCAGTCGCATCAGTAGTTCTCCTGCTCGATTTTGAGCGGACCAGAATAAACCTTTTGGACGTCCGGGACACCACGCCTGTGCGCAGCCGTCGAGATTACCTTCGAACCCTTGGTATCGCTGCAAACACTTCCAATGAGGGCACATCGCAGGTACAGTCTTGGGACGGATAATTGTGCTTCATTTGTAAGGAGTGAAAGGGCAATAAAAGGAGACGATCCGCCATTCCCATGAGCCTCACGGTTGAAGTCGCGGGCAAAACGGACGTTGGCTCCGTCCGCAAGAACAATGAGGACAGCCTGGGCTGGGACCAGCGAGTCGGGGTGTACGTCGTGTGCGATGGCATGGGCGGAGCGCAGGCCGGCGAGGTAGCCAGCAGGATGGGAGTCGATCTGGTGTTGGGCTACTTCCGGGAAGCCAAGAGTAGCGGAATTTATCCGGAACTTGGCGAATTCCCGGCCGATGTATCTCCCGCGGGAAGGCATCTTTGGAGTGCGATTCAAGGCGCGAATGCAGCAATTTACGATGCTGGTCAAACCGTGAATTCGCAACACGGCATGGGGACCACGATCGTCGCCGCGTCATTTCAGGATGGATTGCTCACTCTCGCTCACGCTGGAGATAGTCGTGCGTATCGTCTGCGAGACGGAGTGGTTGAACAACTCACTCAAGATCATTCTCTAGTAGCTGAGCAAGTCCGTCGCGGTATGATCAGCGCGGAGCAAGCCGAGCAATCGGACTTGCAGAACATCATCATTCGCGCTTTGGGATCGGAAGAAAGGCTCGAACCTGAGATACAGGATCTGATCGCACTCCGCGGCGACCTTTATCTGCTTGCCACAGACGGCCTCACCAAATTGGTAAAGTCCGATGCCATCAAATCGATATTAGAAAGCTCGCGCTCTCTTGACGCGGCGTGCGAAGATTTAATCCAGGCAGCCAAAAACAAGGGTGGCGACGATAACATCACGTGCCTGCTCCTGCGCGTCGTGGAAGAGCACTGGTATCAGAGGCTCCTCAACTTCGGGCTGAGCGGAGGACAAACATGGCGAAACTCTTCTTAAAGTTTGAGG
>DATLKS010000618.1:0-1523 GCA_035538255.1 Terriglobales bacterium | reverse complement strand
AGCCGCAGAACGAGGCATTGGCGCTGGCAACGGCAATGGCAGAGCTCGAGGGCAAGAATTGGCATCGTGCGGCAAACTTGGCGGAGCCTGTGTTTTCACGCACTCAGGATCCACGGGCCGGGGTCGTTCTTGTGGAAGCGCAACTGGCAATGCATGGAGACTTCCGTAAGGCACTGGAGTTATTGCACGCCACAAATCCGAACCCACAAGAGGAGCTAGCGTTGAGACAACGTTTGGCGGAGGTTCTGATCTCTCACGGCGAATTGCCGGCCGCCATCGAAGAGTTGACCAGAGCGCTGGAACTTGCCCCCCTGAGGGGCGACCTGGCCTACAACCTTGCTCTAGCCCAATTCAAGGCCGGCCATGTTGACGATGCGCTCAAGAGTGCCGAAAAGTGCCGAACTTTCGACGACACGGCCGAGCTTGAAGACCTCCTGGGCGACATCCAGGAGGCACGCGGCGACAATTTGGACGCCATCCGCAGTTACCAGGCCTCTGTCGCTCTTGGACCCCGGGAGGAAAGGTATCGCCTCTCGCTCGCCCTGGAATTTATCCGCCACAACAGCTTCGATGCTGCACGGCTGGTTCTCACCCAAGCCGCGGAGTTGTGGCCAAAATCCTGGCGAATACAGCTTGCGCTGGGCATGGTCGAGCACTTCGCCGGCAGTGACGACCAGGCCAGTCGTATTCTCCTGCATGCGGCGGAGCTAGCAGCCGAGCCTAGGGCCGCGCTTGAGTCTCTGGGAAGCATTCAGATGGAGCAAGCTTCGCCCCCTGCATCTGCTGCCGTTGCGCAACTCTGCGGCTATTCTGACCGTCATCCTGATGATGGCAAATTCCAGTACTACTGTGGAGCCCTACTGTTGCGAAGAGATCTTGTCTCCGGAGATAAGAAACATGCGGTTGAAATTCTTCGCCGATTAGAGGTGGCCGCGAATCTTCTTGGCAATGACGCTTCGCCGCATTGTCAGGCAGGCAGAGTGTATCGATGGTTGGAGCGGTGGCAAGAGGCGCGCAGCGAGTCCGAAACTTGTGTGCGCATGGATCCGAACTCCGCAGACGGACACTATCGTCTGGCACAGATCTACCAGCACCTCGGGGAGCCGGAGCGATCAAACCAAGAGATGACTCTCTACCAGGCTGCTTCCGAACGGCTGGCAGATGAAAACGCCCGCCGTGATGAGACGATGAAGACGTTTCTCTACAGCATTCGCGATAGCCCGCCGGATCATCAATGAAGATGATTGACCGACAGCTGAAATCGTTGTGAAATCAGGGATTGGACCTCGCCGCCGCGCCTGATGCCGCCAGCTTTGGGTTTTTGGCCAGGCTGATCATGTTGGCGAAAAGACGGTATGCCCCGGAAACTCCCTCGGGCAGTTGGCGGTAAAATGCATACGCGTTATAGACATAAACCCCTTTGCCGTACTGGGCGTAGAGCAGGCCGCCCTTCTGGGGATCCTGACCGGGATCGTGGGTTTCAAGGAGCGGCTGGTATGCGGTGTCCCAACTGGCAAGAAATT
>DATLKS010000617.1:0-5414 GCA_035538255.1 Terriglobales bacterium | reverse complement strand
CCGATTGTGATTGGAGAAAAGAAAAGCCTATCCGGTGTGGATGGGCTTTGGAGACTTATCGGAAACGACTAAGAAAGTCTAGGAATGCACCTCCACACACGAGCGCACGAAAGGACGACAACAACAACACATACTCGCGATGGAGAGGCTATGCATTAGACAAATAAACTACTGGATGGCTGATGACCTGTCAACTGTCAATGAGATGACCGCCATCATAGCAAAGGTGCAGCCTTTTTCGAAGATTCCAACGAATGCTCGGCTGAGATTGGCTATCTCTGAAAACAGCACGTATCTATCACTTAGGGTCTCGGCGGCTATCCCAGCGCCTTCTGCAGATCTTTCAGATTTGCCTTCTCCCAATCCTTCGTGAACTTCTCCAGACCGATATCCGTCAGCGGATGATGGAACATCATCTCCAACACCTTAAACGGCATGGTCCCGACATGGGCACCGACGAGTGCGGCTTCCACCACGTGCATGGGATGACGCAATGACGCGGCCAGCACCTGGGTCGTGTAGCCATAGTTTTTGTAAATCTGTACGATCTCGCGCACCAGGATCATGCCGTTAGTGCTGATATCGTCAAGACGTCCGACAAAGGGACTCACATATGACGCTCCCGCTTTGGCAACAAGCAACGCCTGGGTTGGTGAAAAACAGAGCGTCATGTTGACCTTGATGCCTTCATCGGTGAGCGCCTTGCAGCCTTTCACGCCTTCGCGCGTAGTCGGCAGTTTGACGACGACATTGCGATGCCATTTGGCATAGTTGCGGCCCTGGCTGAGCATTCCCTCAAGATCCGTCGCGGTGACCTCTACGCTGACAGGGCCGTTCACGATGTTGCAGATCTCGAGAACCGTCTCCTTGAACGGCGTACCTTCCTTCGCGACCAGCGAAGGATTGGTGGTGACGCCGTCGAGCACTCCCATTGCCTGGCCTTCGCGGATTTCCTTTACGTTTGCGGTATCAAGAAAGAATTTCATGTTCTTATTGTCCTCTAAATTCCTGCGGCTGTCGCAACATCCCCTGTATTTCTGATGACGTCCAGCGACCTTCGGTGACCGCGAAATTCGTCAGCGTGCCTAGCCCGGAGATGCTCACTTCGACGCGATCGTCGGCTTTCAGTGCACCTACCCCGGCGGGAGTTCCTGTAAGTATCACGTCGCCGGGCAAGAGGGTCATCACGCTGCTGATATACCGAATAATGGACTGCAAAGAGAAGATAAAGTCCCGAGTATTGCCCTTCTGGCGGACTATCCCATTCACCCGGGTTTCCAAGTCGAGAGCAGCCGGATCAATTTCGTCGCTCACAAATGGACCTACGGGACAAAAAGTGTCGAAGCCTTTACCGCGTGTCCATTGACCATCGTTCTTCTGCAGATCGCGCGCGGTTACGTCGTTCGCGCAGCTGTATCCGCGTATGAACGAGAGTGCTTCGTTATCTGTGGCATTGCGGCACTTCTTCCCGATGACGACTGCAAGCTCGCCTTCATAATCCACCCGCTGGGAGAGCGTGGGCATTACGATCTTCCCTTCCGGCCCGAGGAGCGATGACGGAGGTTTTAGGAAAATGAGAATGTCTGCCGGAACTTCATTGCCGAGCTCCTTGGCGTGCTCTCGATAGTTGCGTCCGACGCAGACGATCTTCGACGGATTTACCGGCGGCAGCAGATGTGCTTCGCTCAGCGAGATCGGCTGCATCTCAGCTTCGCGAAAGACGCAGGCGTGCTCTTCGGGCGGAGGAGGAATGCGGCGGGTAATCAGGTGTTCGCCGTTCTGAATCTGGACTTCGCCGTACTGCGGACCGTCAGATGTGGGAAACTTGCAGTAGCGCATCCTCACAGCTTACGGCGGACAAGGAAAAAACGATACCAAAACCGCCGAGGGTACGGTCTTAAGGAGCTTCTTGAACCCATCGATTCGCAATATCGCCATCATCGCCCATGTTGATCATGGCAAGACCACGCTGGTTGACGCCATGCTTCGCCAGAGCGGAGCCTTCCGTTCGAACGAAGTCGTTGCCGAGCGCGTGATGGACTCCAACGAGCTGGAACGCGAGCGCGGCATCACTATCCTTGCCAAGAACACCGCAATCTTCTACCACGACGTGAAGATCAATATCGTGGACACGCCAGGCCACAGCGACTTCGGCGGAGAAGTCGAGCGTGCGCTCAAGATGGTGGATGGGGTGATGCTGTTGGTCGATGCCAGCGAGGGACCCCTTCCCCAGACACGTTACGTACTTAGCAAGGCGCTCGAAGCAGGCCTCCCGCCGGTGCTGGTTATCAATAAGATCGATCGCCCAGACGCACGAGCGCAAGAGGTGCTGAATGAAATTTATGACCTCTTCATCGATCTTGACGCGAAGGAAGATCAACTTGGCTTCCCGGTTCTCTACACCAACGCAAAGCTAGGAATGTCCTCTACCAGCGTTAATGTGCCCGGACATGACCTGCAGCCACTCTTCGAGGCCATCCTGGAGCACATCCCAGTACCTCAGGGAGATGTAAATGGCCCCCTGCAGATTCAGGTGGCAAACCTCGACTACAGCGACTATCTCGGGCGTCTGGCAATCGCCCGAGTCTTCAATGGCACACTCAAGAATGGAGAAGAAGTCGGGATCGCCAAGCGCGAGGGATCGATTCAGCCAGTGAAGATCACTAAGTTGTTCTCGTTCAGCGGCCTCAAACGCGTGGACATCGATAAGACCGAGCTGGGCGACATCGTTGCCATAGCCGGTGTGACCGGGATCACCATCGGTGAGACCATTACGGGAATCGAATCTCCTGCGCCGCTGCCCCCGATTGTGATCGACGAGCCTACAATCGCAATGCATTTTACGGTGAACACTTCACCATTTGCCGGGCGCGAAGGACAGTACGTGACCTCCCGCAACCTCCGCGAGCGGCTCGAGAAAGAACTGCTCACCAATGTGAGCCTCAAGGTCGAGGAAACGGCAAATACTGACAGTTTCAAAGTGATGGGCCGCGGCGAACTGCAGCTTTCCATACTGATCGAAACCATGCGGCGCGAAGGCTACGAACTCATGGTCGGAAAGCCGGAGATCGTTACCCGCAGGATCGACGGCAAGCTTATGGAGCCGGTGGAGCGCCTTACGATCGATATTCCAGAGAACTTCGTCGGAGTTGTAATCGAAAAGCTCGGTCCGCGCAAGGGCGAGATGACAAAGATGCACAATCACGGCTACGGACGCGTCCGGCTCGAATTTCGAGTGCCCAGCCGGGGGCTGATCGGCCTGCGCGGTGAGCTACTGACCGACACGCGCGGCACTATGGTGATGAATTCGCTTTTCGACGGCTACACCGAATACCAGGGCGAGATCCCACAGCGGCTGACAGGGGCACTGGTTGCCGACCGTTCCGGAGTCGCGACTGCCTACGCTCTCTATAACCTTCAAGAACGCGGAGAGCTCTTCGTTGGTCCCGGCACTGACGTTTACGAAGGCATGATTATTGGAGAAAACGCTCGTGACGTCGATCTTGACGTAAACGTAGTGCGCGAGAAGAAGCTCACGAATATGCGAGCTTCTACGGCCGATGATGCAATTCGGCTCGTGCCGCATAAAGCTCTGAATCTGGAGCAGGCGATTGAATTCATCGCGGACGATGAGTTTGTTGAAGTCACTCCCAAGACGCTGCGCCTACGCAAGGAGATTCTGCAGTCGAATCGTCGCCCAAAACGAGGCGCGCAGCTTGTAGGCGCCGAAAGGGACGTATAGCGAGCAGCTACGGCCGTGATGTAATCCGGGTGCTTCACTCTCAGTGTTCTGGATTGCTTTGAAACACCAGGAAGTAGTCCTCCCGATCCGCTTTCACGAAGTCGTAGTGCTCCATCAGACGATAACCGGCTCGGGCTGCTTCCTGTTCCACAACATTCTGCTGTATGCCATGATCTTCACCATTGCCGTTGCGATCGATAATGGCGACGCGCGCTCCCCTGCGGAGAGATTTCCGCAGGTTCTCGAGCAACAGAACAGGATCGGCTATTTCGTGGTAGGTCTTCAGTATTAAAACTGAATCGACGCTATCTGCCGGCAGCTTTGGGTCATCGGGAGCGCTTAGTATTGTGCGGACATTGCGAATCCCCTGCTTGCTTATGCGATCGCCAATATACTTGATCGCATCCGGATTGATGTCCACTGCAAACACCGTGCCCTGCTCGCTAACTCGCTTAGCAGCCCGCACAGCAAACCAGCCTGAGCCCGCACCGATATCGGCAACGTTTGTTCCAGTGTGGATGCCGAGGATGTCCATCACGCGCTCGACCTGCAGCTTCTTGTCACGATCAGGAGATTCAAAGATCGAGAGATCGCCTTTGTAGGGCGTGCTTGTCTTTCGGCGCGTCTCCTGCTGGGTTGTTTGGCCAAACAAATTGACCGCTCGTGGGACGGTCAGAAACAGGACAAGGGAAAGAAAGATCCCTTTCGCTCGACGCATACCATTTACCATAATTCCGCTCTCGCCATGATCAATCGCCGCGATTTCTCCAAACTCGTTGGACTTGGTACCGGCGGCATACTCATTTCCCCACAATCCCAGGCGCAAGAAGCTAAGCAGGCGAGCCTACCGCAATCGATTGCACAGCTCAAGTCACGCAAAGGCGAAGCCAGGCCAATCACAGTACCGGAGCGGCAGCAGCGGCAGGAGCGCGCGCGCCAACTTATGCGCGAGAACAATCTGGACGCAATCCTGATGATCGGCGGCACATCGCTCCTGTACTTCACCAACATTCGTTGGCGGAACAGTGAGCGGCTGTTCGCGGCCGTTCTTCCCGCAAAGGGTGATCCGTTCTACGTGTGTCCGGCATTCGAGGAAGAACGCTCTCGCGAGCAGATCGTAAGTGGCCCGGGCGGCAGCAACGCCGACGTTCGTACGTGGCAGGAAGATGAAGATCCATACAAGCTGGTAGCTGCCGGGCTGCGGGATCGTGGAATCGGAAGTGGCCGCCTTGGTATTGAGGAGCGCACCACATTTGTCTTCAGCGATGGTGTGGCAAAGGCTGCGCCACAGTCAAAGATCGCGAGCGCCACACCAGTGACTGCGGGCTGCCGGATGATCAAGACGTCGCACGAAATGGAGTTAATGCAGCTCGCGAACCAAGTGACATTGCAAGCTTACGAAGCTGTGTACAAAGCCTTGGCGCCAGGCATGACACAGTACGACTTCGCAAATCTGATCGCGGCCGCCTATGACAAATTGGGATTTCACGGCGAGGCCAGCGTGAATGTTGGCGAATCTTCCGCCCTGCCGCACGGTTCAGTGAAGCCGCAGGTGATCCGTGAAGGCACGATCGTGTTGATCGATGACGGATGCAGCGTCGAAGGCTACCAGTCGGATATCAGTCGAACGTTCGTGCTGGGAAAGGCGACAGACAAAATGCGCAAGGTTTTC
>DATLKS010000616.1:0-13104 GCA_035538255.1 Terriglobales bacterium | reverse complement strand
TCCTCGCGCTGGGAGTGATTGTCGCGCTGATCCTTCTCATCGCTCGCTTCAAAGTGAATCCATTTATCGCCCTGATGAGCATGTCGCTGGTGCTGGCAGGCGCGAGCGGCATGCCGCTCCAGACCATCGTGAAGTCCTTCGAGACCGGAGTGGGAAACATTCTCGGACATATCGCAATCATCGTTGCTCTGGGAACAATGATTGGCAAAATGATGGCCGAGTCTGGCGGCGCTGATCGCATCGCGCGCACATTGATCAGCGCCTTCGGCGAGAAGCGCGTGCACTGGGCGATGGTCGTGATTGGATTCATCGTCGGGCTGCCGGTGTTTTTCGAAGTCGGATTCGTTCTGCTCGTGCCCATTGCCTTCAACGTCGCGCGCCGCACCGGGACGTCTTTAATTCTGATTGGTCTGCCGATGGTTGCCGGATTATCGGTAGTTCACGGGCTTGTGCCCCCGCATCCGGCAGCGATGTTGGCCGTGATCACTTATAACGCCGACATCGGCCGCACCATCTTCTTCGCCATGGTGGTCGGAATTCCGACGGCCATCATTGCTGGACCATTGTTCGCGAAGCTGATCGCTGCGCACATTCGGCTTGAAGAGCACAATCCAATCGCAGAGCAGTTTCTGGAGGAAAGCCCGCGCGAAAATCTTCCCAGTTTCGGACTGAGCGTGAGCACGATTCTGCTGCCGATTGCGCTGATGCTGATCGGCAGTTGGGCAGACACTTTGTCCCAGCCACAGAGCCGCGTAAACGACGTTCTCCACACGCTCGGCGGCGCCGACATGGCGTTACTCGTTGCCACGATCGTGAGCTTCATAACGCTGGGAACGATGCGCGGTTTCTCGCGCGAGGCCATTTTGAAATTTACCGAGCAGTGCTTAGCTCCGACAGCCACGATCACCCTGCTGGTCGGCGCAGGTGGAGGGCTGGGACGAATTCTGCAGGACAGCGGCACGTCGCAGGCCATTGTCGATCTCGCTCTGCGCGCGCACATCTCGATTCTGTTTTCTGCCTGGCTGGTTGCCGCGCTGGTCCGTCTCGCGACCGGATCCGCAACAGTTGCCATGTCGATGGCAGCAGCGATCATCGCTCCCATTTCGGCACACACCGGAGTGCGCCCTGAACTGCTCACGATCGCTACTGGCGCCGGCTCTCTCGTGTTCTCGCATGTAAACGATGGAGGCTTCTGGCTGGTGAAGGAGTACTTCAACATGAGCGTCGCACAGACGATGAAGAGCTGGTCCGTCTGCGAGACCATCATCTCCGTCGTCGCGCTGCTACTAACAATGGGCGTCTCAGCCTTACTTTGAAGACCGATAGGTTCAACTTCTCTGATTGGCTTTCGGCCGGGATATCTGATACAAGTTTGCGGCTGAGGGCTGCGCAATGAATTCGCCTTCTCTGATTTCTTCTTCTTCGCCGCCGCGGATCGACTGCGCGCTATTGATCATTCGCATCGCCGGCGCTCTCGCATTTCTCTACCACGGCAGCGCAATTTTGTTCGGCGCATTCGGCGGTCCTGGTCCGGAAAAGTTCGCAGCCTTCATCCACATTCCTGCCACGATGGGATACCTGGTTGGATTGGCTCAGTTCGGCGGTGGATTGGCGATACTCACCGGCATGTTTATCCGGATTGGGGCGCTGGGAATTATCGTCGTAATGCTTGGGGCTATCTTTATGGTTCATTGGCCGCACGGATTTGATGTGGGCAAGGGTGGTCTCGAGTATGCACTGACGCAATTCCTCATCGCACTCGCATTGCTCCTCACTGGACCAGGGAGATATAGCCTCGCTGGTGCACTCCCGCCAGGATTGCGAAAGCTGTAGGATCGGCTGCCGCGGCTATTTGTCTCGATGTACCGTTTCGGGAGAGAACGCCGGCAGGCAGACGGCGATGTACTCGGCGTCTTCGGGCGTCGAGTATTTAATCCACTCACCTTTCTGCGCGATGACTGCCTGTCCGGCGTGCACGTCGAGTAATCCCGATTCATGTTTCACGTGCACTGTTCCCTTCAGCACGATGGTGAACTCGTCGAACTCCGGACGCTGGCCTGGCTCCTCCCATCCTGCCGGGCTGCGCATGTGCGCGATGCTCGCATTCTCAGTTTTGCTATTCACGCGTCCGATGTACTCGTCGATCAGCTTCGGTTTGGTTCCGGCGGCGCGAATGCGTGTCGGCCCTGGGATCAACGTGGGCAATCTGCTCTCCTTTAGCAGAAACTGAAAGAGGGTAGTATAGCCGGGTTGCGTGCATGCAGCATAATGCATACTTTCCGCGATTTGCTCCGTACAGGCAATACGTACCTGCTATATAATGCATCTTTCTGATAGGAGCTCACGATGGATACCGCCCTCGCCATCGATCCCGAGAAGCAGACCCAATTAGTCGATTTCCAGACTCATCCTTCCCGCTATCAGCATTGGCAGCTCAAGTTCGATGGGCCGATCGCTACCCTTGTCATGGATACCAAGGAGGACGGCGGCATCCGCCAAGGCTACAAGCTCAAGCTCAACTCTTATGACTTAGGCGTAGATATCGAGCTCCGAGATGCGTTACAGCGCATCCGCTTCGAGCATCCAGAGGTGCGGGCGGTTGTCATTACCAGTGCAAGGCAGCGCGTCTTCTGCTCGGGCGCGAACATTTACATGCTGGGTACGTCGTCGCATGCCTGGAAGGTGAACTTCTGCAAGTTTACAAATGAGACTCGAAACGGGATTGAAGAAGCCAGCCACAATTCTGGTCTGAAGTTCCTTGCAGCCTGCAATGGCACCACAGCCGGCGGAGGATACGAACTCGCTCTGGCCTGCGACGAGATCGTGCTCATCGACGACCGCTCCTCAGCGGTGAGCTTGCCCGAAGTTCCCCTTTTGGGAGTGCTGCCCGGCACGGGAGGACTCACGCGCGTGATCGACAAGCGCAAGGTCCGGCGTGATCTAGCAGACATCTTCTGCACGACGCCGGAGGGCATTCAAGGCCAGCGCGCGAAGGACTGGCGCCTCGTCGACGATGTCATAAAGCCGGCACAGTGGAGCAATCACATTCAGAAGCGCGCGCAGGAGCTGGCAGAACAGAGCGATCGACCGGTGAACGAGAGTGGTGTGGAACTGACTCCTCTCAAGCGTACCATCGACCAGCGCGGCTATCACTACGAGTACGTGGACGTGATCTTCGACCGTGAGGGCCGCACAGCAACCATCACGGTGCGCGCCCCGGAATCTGCGACTGCCCGCACACTGGATGAAATCAAGAAGGCCGGCGCAAGCTGGTGGCCGCTTCAGATGGCGCGCGAACTTGACGACGCGATCCTGACGCTCCGCACCAACGAGCTTGAGCTTGGTCTTTGGATCTTCAAGACCAGCGGCAACGCCGATGCCGTACTCGAGATCGATCGCCTGCTGGTGAGGCATCGAGCCAACTGGTTTGTGCGCGAAGTGATCAACATGCTGCGGCGCGCCTTTTCGCGCCTCGACGTAGCTTCGCGCTCACTCTACGCCGTAATTGAAGAAGGTTCATGCTTTGCCGGCACTCTGTTCGAGCTGGTTCTAGCCGCTGATCGCAGCTACATGTTGAACTTGGCGGACGATCCCGCAGCAACATTCGTGGCAATTTCGGAGATGAATTTTGCGCCTTTGATCGAGGCGGCCGTTAGCTCCGACAACGTCTCGCCAGTAGCTCCATTGGCCTGCGTAACCGGAATGTCCCGGCTCGCAGCGCGATTCTACGGCGATGAAGAGAAGATCGCATCCTTGCGATCGTTCATCGGCAAAAAGATTTCAGCGGAAGAAGCCGCCGAATATGGACTGGTCACCGCAGCTCCCGACGATCTGGACTGGGCCGACGAGCTGCGGCTCGCAGTCGAGTCCCGCGTCGCACTTTCGCCCGACGCCCTCACCGGGATGGAAGCGAATCTCCGTTTCGCGCAGCCAGAATCGATGATGACCCGCATCTTTGGCCGTTTGTCGGCTTGGCAGAACTGGATCTTCATCCGTCCGAACGCAGTTGGACAAACCGGCGCGCTCAAGGTGTACGGCAGTGGCAATAAGGCAAAGTTCAACTGGGAGAGAGTCTAGGGAGATTGAGTAATTTGGTAATTGAGTGAAGGTTCAACTCAATCACCGAATTACTCAATTACAAAATTACCCAATTACACAATTCTCATGAACATCGATTATTCACAACACATTCCTAACAACGTCGATCTCGCCAGCGATCGTACGCTGCAACGCGCGCTTGAGAAGTGGCAGCCTGGATTCCTCGGCTGGTGGAACGATACCGGACCGGTGGACAGCACTGACCTGCAAGTCTATCTGCGCACCGCCATCAGTGTGGACCGAGACGGCTGGGCGAACTTCGGCTATGTCCGCATGCCGGAGTACCGCTGGGGAATCTTTCTCGTGCCTCGCGATGAGAGTCGCAAGATCCATTTTGGAGATCATCAAGGCGAGCCCGCTTGGCATGAAGTTCCCGGCGAATATCGTTCGACACTGCGTCGCATTATTGTCACGCAAGGTGACACGGAACCCGCATCCGTTGAACAGCAGCGGCTTCTGGGAAAGACAGCTCCTTCTCTTTACGACATGCGCAATCTGTTCCAGGTGAATGTTGAAGAAGGGCGCCACTTGTGGGCCATGGTCTATCTGCTACATCGCTATTTCGGAAAAGATGGACGTGAAGAGGCCGAGTACCTGCTCGAACGGCGCTCGGGAGACACTAACAATCCGCGCATTCTCACGGCATTCAATGAGCAGACGCGGCATTGGGTGGCCTTCTTCATGTTTGCTTTCTTCACCGATCGCGACGGCAAATTTCAGCTTTCATCGCTGGCGGAGTCGGCCTTCGATCCGCTCTCGCGCACCTGCCGCTTCATGCTGACCGAAGAGGCGCACCACATGTTCGTCGGCGAGTCGGGAGTTGCGCGAACCATTCAGCGTACGTGCGAAGTCATGAAGGAACATGGAATTATCGATCCTGCACAAGGACGGCAATTCGGCGTTATCGATCTAAATACTCTGCAGAAGTTTGTGAACTTCCACTTCAGCGTCACGCTCGATCTGTTTGGCTCTGAGATTTCGTCAAACGCGGCAACCTACTACACTACCGGACTCAAAGGCCGGTACGAAGAAGCCAAGCGCAATGATGACCACAAGCTGGTTGCCGATGAATACCCGGTGCTCGACATCGAGAACGGAAAAATCGTCGAGAAGCGCGTGCCGGCGCTCACAGCTATGAACGCGCGCTTGCGCGACGACTACATCGAAGAGATTCAAGGCGGGCTCAATCGCTGGAACCGCATTCCGGAAAAGCTCGGCATTCCATTCCGATTCAAACTTCCGCACGTGGGCTTTCACCGCAAAATCGGGAATTTTTCCGGACCCTTCATCAGTCCCGGCGGCCAGGTGGTGACCGAATCGGAGTGGAACCAACGCCGCGATAGCTGGATGCCGTCAGAAAGTGATCACCAGTACGTCGAGTCGCTGATGGGGCAGGTGATCGAAGCCGGCAAATTCGCCAACTGGATCGCTCCGCCTGCGAAAGGCATCAACGGCCAGCCGATTGATTTTGAGTATGTGAGGTTCAATTGAGCTCCCAGCTGCCGGCTACCGGCTTTCAGCTCGCAAGTCTGCAAGGACCGGCGGGTTCTGTGCGCGCTGCGGACCTTCGTGAATTCGAAGCTCGTCTGCGTTCGGTTTCGGGGCAGGCACGCAAGCTGCTTGTGCATATTGCAGAGCTGGCGTATCACGGGCGTGGGCAGCAGCGGAAGGCTGACGTGGCGTACTTGCCGGAGCTGCACGAATCCTGCGGACTCGATGTCGATGCCATGTACGCGTTGTTGAAAGAACTGCAAAGAGCAAAGTTCATCGACGTCGAAGAGCAGTATCCGTTCGAGGACGTAAAGATCCTGCCGGCAGTATCAGGCTGGAACGCGCTCGCGGCAATCGCGCAATTCTCCGAAACGACGAAAGTTCCGCTGCGGGATTTACTCGTCGGTTTGCGGTTTGAACTCATGCAATGAAGACCTCTTCCCAGAACGGATCCAAGGCTCGAAGCGATGCTTTGGGAGGGACTCCTAAAGCAGACTCGGATTACCTGCGGCTGCTTGGCAACAACATTCGCGCGGCCCGCGCGCGACGGGGAATGACTCGCAAGAATCTCGCTGTCCACTCCGGAGTCTCGGAGCGGTTTCTTGCCGAACTGGAGAGCGGCACCGGCAACGCCTCGGTTCTGGTACTGCGACAAATCGCTCAGTCACTTGAGCTTCCGCTGGAAGCGGTTCTTGCCGGTCTGGAGCAGAAGTCGGAGGATTTAGTTCGTGTTGTAGAGCTGTTGGGCCGACTTGATTCCGCGAGCATTGCAAAGGCCCGGGAGCTGCTGGTCGAACATTTTGACGGCAAAGTTCAGGCCACCCGAGATCAACGCATTGCTCTGATCGGCTTGCGTGGCGCGGGGAAATCCACCATCGGGAAACTTCTGGGAGAGAAACTACAGATTTCATTCTTCGAGTTGGACGGTCTCATCGAGCAATCCAGCGGCATCTCGCTGGCGATGATCTTCGATCTGTACGGCCAAAGCGGATTCCGCCGCTTCGAACGTAGGTGTCTCGACGAGCTTCTTCGAACACACGAGCGATTCGTGATCGCGACCGGCGGCAGTCTCGTTTCGGAGCCGACGACCTATGAGCGTCTTCTTTCTTGTTGCCGGACAATTTGGCTGCGCGCCACTCCGCAGGAGCACATGTCACGCGTGATCGGGCAAGGCGATATGCGCCCAATGGCGCAGCATCCTGAAGCAATGTCAGACCTGGAACGCATCCTAGCTGAACGCGAGCAGCTATACGCTCAGGCGGATGTCACGGTTGACACCGGCGGAAAATCAGTCACAGAAGTACTGCAAGCATGTGTGGAATTCGTGCAGCAGGCCGGCAAAGCCACCGCGAGCGCCGCTTCACAGCACAACCGGCTCGGGAGTGACCGGCTGCCGGTTTGAAAGCATGCGCCGGACGGCGAAGCTGAGAACTACTATGAATAGGGCGGACAGCGGAATCACCAGCAATCCCTGAGACAGCCGCCTCGGATCGCTTCCTGCGATCCTGCCTATCAGCCATGAAGTCAGGGCCGCGCCGAACCACCCGCAGGTGATTACCAGACCGATGCATGTGGCCGTCATGCGCCGAAAGGCATCTCCGGTGATGCCAATCGTGCTGGGAAATACTGGTCCCATTGCCACACCTGAGCAGAAGACTGCGATTGTGGCAAGGGCTGGATTGGCTAGATGGATCGTCGCGAATGTGGTAACGATCATCGCCAAGCTTCCTGCAATGCAAACGGCGATCGCTGAGGCGCGGCGCAGAATCTGCATGGCCAGCAGGCGGCCGACGATCATTCCACACGCGAATCCAAAGCCAAGGATGTTAAGAGCGGTGCGCTGGTCGTTGCCGCGGCTCATCAGATATTTGGGCAGCCAATTCCAGAATCCCACCTCGCTGCCTGCATACAGGAAGTTAACTGCACAGAGCACGAGAAGCAGCCATCGGCGCTCGATTCGGGCGATGGCAGTAATATGAAATCCACCCTGACCCGAGCCGGCAGGCATCGCTGTGGAGACTCCGAACAGCAGCCCGGCAACGGTGAGCGCGGCGACCAGATACGCCAGCCGCATGGGATTGCCGGCCAGCAGATTTGCGGCGACGAACGGAGTCGCCAGGCCTCCGAGTCCGAAAAAAATGTTGGCGAAGTTCACCATCGCTGTGCGCTTGCTTTCATCAACCTCGCTCGCAAGGGTATTCGCGGCGGCCACGGCCATTCCGCTGCCGATTCCCAAAATAAATATCGAAGCCATCAACATCAGCCAGTCACGGGCGGTTACAAGAGCAAGCAGGGAAACGAG
This sequence comes from Terriglobales bacterium, assembly GCA_035538255.1. Taxonomy (GTDB): domain Bacteria; phylum Acidobacteriota; class Terriglobia; order Terriglobales; family Acidobacteriaceae; genus Gp1-AA112. The sequence continues at coordinate 5,213 of DATLKS010000616.1, read as the reverse complement.
AAGAAGTGCCAAGCCGCTGGAGAGCGTCAGTTTAATGCCTTTGCTGTCCATCAGCGGCCCTGCAATCAAGGTCGCTAAGGTGAGGCCGATCGCCTGCACAGCAGCGAGATATCCGTTCTGTGCCGGTGTGAGATGGAAATTGCTGGAGAGGCTGGGCAACAATGTTCCAAGCAGCGACGCGATCGTTCCGTAGAGGAAAATTACCGCCGCGGACAGGGACATGGCTCGTGTGTTGGTACCAGCAGACATTCTGGCTATGTACTCATTCGGGAAAGGAAATCTTTATCCGGGATGCCCCGATATATTTGTCGGCGCCGCCGTAATAGATCCAATACTCGCCGCCGCTCTGGACCATACCTTCCGTGAATACCACATTGGGAACTTGGCCGACGCGCTGCCATTCCCTCTCTGGTCGCAGAAAGGGCTGCTCAGCTTGGGCAACGAGCTTGGTGGGTTCATTTCTGTCAAAGAGAGCCCATGCCGTGGTGTAAACCAAATTGTCATCAGCAGCGTTATAGATGAGCAGAATGCCTCGGTCGGTAACGATCGGAGGCGGGCCTGGCTCCATGACTCTTGAGTCGAATGCTCCCGCGCGCCGCGGCAGCACCGGCACCCTTGTTGCGTCGGTCCAATGCAGAAGATCGTCCGACGATGCTAGTCCCATATAGTCGCGTTTGTCGGGCTCGGTCCCGAGATAATACATCCACCATTTGCCGTTGATCTTCGTGGGGACAATAGCTCCGGATTTTGTCCAGCCGGTATTCCAATTTCCTTTGTACGCGGGCAGCAAAATGCCTTTGCGACTCCAGTGAAGGAGATCTTTGGAAGTTGCCAAACAGAGTTGCGCGTCGTGCTTGTTATAGCCCGTGTACGTCATATAGTACGTATCGCCGATCTTCAGGACGCGCGGATCCTCGACGCCTCCATCCTTCTCGTAGTCTGCTTCCGGCGCGAGAACGGGCCGAGCGCGAACGGTGAAGTGGATTCCGTCGGTGCTCGACGCATATCCGATTCGGGAAGTCCCAGCAGTGTCCTGCTCGCGGTAGAGGAGCACTGTCTTGTTGCCGACGCGCACAGCCGCTGGATTGAAGCTCCCGGCAGACGCGGCTCCTGACCCAGACGGCGAAATCAGCGGCGTCGGGCTGCTCCACAGAACCATAATCTGGATGGGATTCGTTTGAGGTTGCTGGAGCGCGAAACTGCTCACGATAAGAATAACCGGCAATAGCATCGTGATACTGAACATTGGATTAGGTTTTAAGATCATATCTGCAAGTTCGTGCCGGAGGTTCATCGTTAGTCTTCTTGGTACTGAACATGCGTCGCGAGCCAGCCGTTTCAGCGATGGGCATGATTGTCTACCAGCAAGTGCACTTTGATGAAATTCAGAGGACAGGCGCGGCTTCCAAGGAGGTGCTGGCCGCGTTCAGTGCTGGTCGAATCGGGAAAGACGTGTCCCCCGCCAATGAACGAGATTCCGCTCGGCTAGCGGAATTCTGTCCATTCCCATGACAGGTCAGGCATACTCTTTTGGAGGAAATGATCTGAGCGGCTTCGTTTGAGCAATGCTACATTCACGCAAAGCTCATTTCGAGTATATCCCAATATGAAACTCGCCCCATATCTGCTCAAGAGCACAATCGTTGCAGCCCTGGGCGGCTTGCTTTTTGGGTTCGACACAGCCGTCATTTCGGGCACTACCGGCGCACTTACCGAGCAATATCATCTCTCGCCGGACTCGCTCGGCATCACCGTTGCCGCCGCACTCGTCGGGACGCTCATCGGCGCGGCTCTCGCCGCTTTTCCGGGAGACCGGTATGGTCGACGCGACAGCCTTCGCGTTATGGCTGTGCTCTACATCGTCTCGGCACTGGGCTGTGCCTTCGCGTGGAACTGGCCTGCTCTGGTCTTCTTCCGATTTATTGGTGGGCTCGGCATCGGTGGATCGTCGGTGCTGGGGCCCATGTACATCGCCGAGATTGCGCCCGCATCCTGGAGAGGACGATTAGTCGGCTTCTTCCAATTCAACGTCGTCTTCGGAATCCTGCTCGCCTACCTCTCGAACTATCTAATCGGACTCGCCAGCTTCGGAACAGCCGAGTGGCGGTGGGAGCTGGGCATCTCTGCCGTCCCAGCGATCCTGTTTTTTCTGATGCTCTTCGGGATTCCGCGCAGTCCGCGTTGGCTCGCCGAAGTCGGACGCGTGGAGGAAGCTCGGAACGTCCTCCGGCTCACCGGCGAACAGGACTATGAACAACGCCTGCGGGAGATCGTCGGCTCAATCGCGCAAGCGAAATCACTAGGAAGAGAGCCTCTTTTCCAAAAGCGCTATGCATTGCCAATCTTCCTCGCAATTTCCATAGGAGCGTTCAATCAACTAGCCGGCATCAACGCAATCCTCTATTACCTGAATGACATCTTTGCGCGCGCCGGCTTTGGCAAGGTGTCAGGAAACCTGCAAGCGGTCGCAATCGGCGCTACGAATCTCCTCTTTACCATGATTGCGATGTCGGTGATCGACAGGGTCGGCCGCAAGACGCTGCTCCTGATCGGTTCAGTTGGCACCGCGCTGTGCCTCGCCGGAGTATCCGCCGTCTTCGCCATGCACCGGCACGAAGGCATGCTGGTATGGCTCCTCATTGGTTACATCGCCTTCTTTGCTGTTTCACAGGGCGCGGTGATCTGGGTTTATATCAGCGAGGTCTTTCCCAATGCGGTACGCGCGAAAGGACAGAGCCTGGGCAGCTTCACTCATTGGGCAATGAATGCGCTCATTTCAGGAATCTTCCCGCATATGGCTGCGCGCTCCGGCGCCTACCCGTTCATGTTTTTCTGCCTCATGATGGTCGCACAGTTCTTCGTCGTCTTGATTGTGTATCCAGAGACGAAAGGCATCACTCTGGAAGAGATGCAAAAACGGCTTGAGGAATCGAGCGCTGCGGCGCGTCCATGACAATCAAAGGGAATGTCCATAACCACCACAAACAAAAAATCCGGCCGAGATCGACCGGATTTGTGGTTAAAACTTACTTCTGAAGGCTATATTCGGGACTCCTCGAGCATGCCTTTTTCCACCTTTTCTTGGCATTCGATGCAATAGCGAGTCCACGGCACCGCTTCCAGACGTTTCGCGTTGATCTCGTTCCCGCAATTTATGCATTCGCCGAAACTGCCTTCTCGAATCCGACTCAACGCGTTTTCAACCATGCCAAGCAGCTGGCGATCATTGTTGCTTTGGGCAAAGAGAAATTCTTTCGTGTACGAGTTCGCAGCGCGGTCGGCTATGTCCTGTGCGGCCTCGGCGTCGGCGATTCGTCCATCTTCCTGGGTGCGAGACACCACGCGGCGCAGCTCCTGCTGCCTCTGCTCGAGCTGCTTCTTGAACTGTTCTAACCGCTTCTTTTCCATAGTTCCCTGCATTCCCAGCTCACCTCAGCACAAAAAAACAGAACTTAGATAGATGCGGCAGTGGCCTTTGGGGAAACAAAAATCATATCCCCGGCAGAATAGCTCGTCAAACGCGCCTCCACTAGTTGCGAAGCTGTCGCCTATCAGCTTTCGCCATCAGCCTGTGCGCGAAGAATGCTACATGTTCGTGATACAGAAAGGAACTTCCTCCTTGGCGTTTTGTTGGAACCGACAGTCCAGTCTTTAGCTCAAAGCTGAGAGCCAATAGCTGGACAAACACCCGCAAAAGAAAAAAGCCCTCATGTCTGAGGGCTTGTTTCAAGAGGCAAAGGAGGAGGGAACCGTTCAGGGCAGGAGACGCAAGGCGCTGGGCCGCACGGCGGCCAACAGGCAAAGTTGAAGATACTTTCCAGAGTGAAAGACCAAAGGTCTCAAAGTATGCTGCCTCTTTCGTTACCATCCCTTAAGCATTTAGAAAACCAAAGCCGACTCCGGTAGGTGTTGAAAACGCGCAACTTAGGAATGAGCAGCAATGATGCGCCTTTGCCGAAGGTAGCAATACCCTAAGTGTTATGTAGAGGTTTAAGTAATGGCGGTTCTCTCAGACTGGTATGTGGTACTCCGATACCACTTTTAGGCTTGCGGCTGCTCAGATTGAGCACGTTGCTCATCCATCGCCCTCAGCTTATTCAGCAGAGCCTTGTAGCTGATTTTCAGGATTCTTGCCGCTTGCCGGCGGTTCCACCGAGTCTCCTGCAGAACTTTTTGGATATATTCACCCTCCGCCTTCATCGCAGCGCGGCGGCCAATTTCGAGTAACGAGGGGCGTTCGTCGTCCAAATGCTTGGAACTGGTACCTCGTGAGTTTGAACCGGCTTGAGGTGGAACTGACTGAACGGGTGCACTTGCAGGTTCGCCGTTTGGCGCTGCAGCCTCGGAGTACATAATCGGCTTATGCGTAGAGAGCTCGCGGATAATTTGCGATTCATTTCCCACGATCACATACCGCTTCACCAGATTCTCAAGTTCGCGGATGTTGCCCGGCCACGTGTATTCAATCATTCGCGTGACCGCATAGTCGCTGAACGGTGGTGGCTGCTTGGCATAAAACTCGCTGTATTTGCGTAGGAAGAATTCCAGAAAGAGCGGGATCTCCTCCCTGCGCTCACGCAGAGGTGGGATGTGGACGGTGACGACATTCAGCCGATAAAACAGATCCTCCCGAAAGGCTCCCTGCGCGACCGCCTGTTCTAAGAACTTATTTGTCGCAGCCAGAACGCGAACATCAGTGGCAATGTCGCGCTTCCCGCCACGCCGCGAGAATTGTCCATCCTGAAGGACGTGCAACAGCTTGGCCCGCAAAGCCGGATGCATTTCGCTGATCTCATCCAGGAACAGCGTCCCATAGTTGGCCTGATCGAATTTTCCCAGTTTTTGCCGATTCGCTCCCGTGAACGCTCCCGGCTCGTAGCCAAAGAGTTCGCTCTCCAGCAATTCATTAGGAATAGCTGCGCAGTTGACCTTTACAAATGGCTTATCGCGCCGGAGCGAATGACGATAGATCATTCGCGCGACTACCTCCTTGCCCGTCCCACTCTCGCCCCGGATTAGAACCGTTGCGTTGGTGTCGGCAACTTGTTCAATCGTGTTCTTGATCTCCTCCATGCGCGGGCTGGTTCCAAACAGAGTCGAAAAGTCGCTTTGTTGGCGAACGCGATCTCGCAGTTGGCCATCGCCATCGGCAGATCCGCGTCTTTCCATCACGCGCGAAATCCGCGAGTAGAGATCGGTTAGCTGAAAGGGGG
>DATLKS010000615.1:0-3897 GCA_035538255.1 Terriglobales bacterium | reverse complement strand
AAGAACTACATCGCCGGCCTGGACTTAGCCGCCGCACTGCAGACGGCCATGAAGCAGCTTCGTGACGAAAACGCCCACCCGTACTTCTGGGCACCATTCGTTTTGGTCGGCAAAATAAGTGAAACTAAAAGGCTTAGCTAGTTTTTGACCTGCCTATATCTTTTGCCCCTCTGCGATCCCTTATGACATGGGTGAAGTTCCATGCACCCCTCCGCCGGGGGGCGGAAGAGACAGCAATAGGGAGACGGCTATGAAGCACTTTACGACCGAGGAATGGATCGATTTTGTGAATGAGGTGACGCCGCAAAGGAAGCAGGAAGCCATGCGCAAACACCTGGCAAGCGGTTGCCGCGCATGCGAGCAGAAATTTTCGCTCTGGCAGAAAGTTCGCTGCACGGCGGCATCGGAGGCCAAGTACCAGCCACCCGCGGATGCGGTTCGCATCGTAAAAGCTGCATATGCGGGAGCCAGAACAGGCAGTCAAAGGGAAGAAGGGGAGTCCTTGGTCGAGGTATTGTTCGACAGCTTTTTGCAGCCAGCAACAGCCGGAGCCAGATCCCGGGCCACCGGAGCAAGACAAATGTTGTACCGCGCGGATTCGTTTCAGCTCGACCTGCAGATCGAGCCCAAGCCGGGAACCAACCACGTGCTCGTTACTGGCCAGATGATGGACGTCAGCACCCCGGAAATCGTGAGTAGCGGAGTGCAGATCAAACTGTCAAATTTTCGCGAAAACGTGATCTACACGGTGACGAACGAATTCGGCGAGTTTCACTGCGAAATCGACAACTCGGGAGACTTGGAACTGTCCGTTCCAGGGCGAACGGGGAAGCCCATTAGCATTTCATTGCGCAACGCACTCGGCGACTGGCCCAGAGGCAGAGCATGAAGCCGGGCCGTGGTTCGAGTTTATCGTTGTTGGTCAGAATGGTACGCAAGTACCAAGGGCAAATAGTTCTGTCGACTGATACAGAAGGCACACTCGTACCATTGGCGAGAATGGATGAATTCCCCAGACTATAGGGACAGTCCAGCCCGTTGATGATGGCGGAGTGAGAACGGCAAGAGAATTGAGAATCCTAGAAGGGACCAGTTCATGAAACGCACGCTCCAAGTGCTCGTAATCCTGACCCTGATGGCCACCGCAGGGGTCTGTCCGGCGGCAGCACAAAATCGCTACATTGTGCGCACGAATGGAGGCCTGAGCTCAGTCCTCAAACTGTGCTTGAGCGCGAATTGCCAAGTCCAGGGTTCGCTGGACGGCCAGGTCGGTCAAACGTTTCTGGTCACTTCCTCGGGAAATCTGCTCACCACGCTCTTAAACGGAACGTTGAATCTGCTGGAAAGCCTTCTGGGGATTCAAAGCGTAGAGGCGGACCGCCTTTTGCCGCTTCCACTGAAACCGTTAAATTCGATACCGCCGGGACTGAACGACAACGCTCCAGTGAACTATTACGGTACAGTGGTCTGGCACGGCTACGCCGCGCAGCCAGCGGCCCAGATCACCAGGCTGGCCGATGCGCAACGCGGATTTAATGTCAGCGGAACGGGAATCGTCGCGGTCATCGACACTGGGGTCGATACTTCGCACCCTGTTCTTGTTCCTGTGCTGCTCCCTGGTTACGACTTCACCCGGGATCAACCCGGTGCCTCGGAATGGTTGGATGTGCCACTGTTGCAGAGCGGAAGTACGACACAGACCGAAAATCAGCAGCCGGTGATTGTCCAGCAATCGAGCGCTGCGATCCTGGATCAGTCTTCGGCTGCAATTCTGGATGGTGGGCCCTATTCCGCGTTCGGTCACGGAACGATGACGACGGGATTGGTTCACTTGGCCGCGCCGAAAGCCAAGATTCTGCCGCTGAAGGCCTTTACTTCGAATGGCACTGGAAACCTTTCCAACATTATCGCGGCTTTGTATTATGCCGTGCAGCACCACGCCAACGTCGTGAATATGAGTTTCGACGTTTCCAGTCCGTCTCCGGCGCTGAATCAGGCGGTTGTGTATGCGAACCAGAAAGGCGTGGTTCTGGTGGCGGCGGCGGGAAATGAGAACACAAGTACGCCTGTCTATCCTGCGGCGCTCAAAAGCAATGTCATGGGTATCGCTTCAACCACCGACTGGGATCAGCGTTCATCCTTCTCGAATTACGGCTCGACGGACGTGTGGATTGCCGCGCCCGGAGAATACGTCATCAGCACTTTCCCTGGCGGCACGTACGCGAGCGCGTCCGGAACGTCCTTCAGTTCGCCACTGGTTGCGGGCACCGCGGCTTTGCTCTTGCAAGCCAAACCTTCCCTGCGACAGTCGGATGCGGCCAACGCATTTTCGCATGCGATCCGGCTCACGCCAGACCTGAATCACGGACGTCTGGATGTCTATCAGGCGCTTTCGGCGTGGGTAAACAGCTCTAGTTCCACCTCGACGACCCAGAGCACGTGCTTGTTGTTTTGCAGCAACTAGCCTCCGAGACGAACTCGGAGATACTGGCAACCACCGTGAACACCATTATCCAATCCCCGGCGGAAACATTGCGAATCAAGCAGGTTGAAGAACGCTTTTCCGCCCTGCGCAGTTCAGTGATCTGTTCGTTCAACCAACTGTTGGATCTAAAGGACCTGAATACTGGTGTGCACAGTACACGCCTCGCCGAATGGGGCGTGCGCGTCGGGCAAGAGCTCGGCCTTTCGGAGGAACAGCTACAGAACCTCGAAGTGGCCGCTTTACTCCACGACATCAGTAAAATGGGCATTCCCGATGCGATCCTGCGAAAGCCCGGGAAGCTGGACGCCGAGGAATATGCGCTGATGAAAAAGCATCCGGAGTACGGTTGGGCGGTGCTGCGCGCGCTACCGGGATTCGAACGCGCGGCCCTCGACATTCTTCATCACCACGAGAGTTATGCCGGAACGGGCTATCCCGCAGGATTAAGGGAAACAGAGATCCCGGTGGTGTCACGCATCGTCTCGGTAATCGATGCTTTCGACGCTATGGTTTCTTCGCGTCCCTATCGAAATGGTCTTCCCCCAGAGAAAGCAATCCGCCGTCTGATCGAGTCAAGTGGCACGCAATTTGATCCAGTTGTTGTGCAATGTTTCTTGACGTTTGCGGAATCGGAAATGAACATGGTGTTTGCCGCGGCCGGCACTGCGGTCTGCTCGGCGCTCTAGCCCCAAAAGGAAGCGGCCGGATCCGCCCGCCCGTGCGAGTCGCGCACGCCCTCAACGTGCCTGCGAGATCGGGGTTAGGTCTTGCTGCGAGCCAAGAAATCATCGGTTAGGTCGACGTCCAGAGTAGCTAACGGTGGCTAGTCAGGAGTCTTAAAAATCAGCGTCGCGTTGCCGCCTCCAAACCCGAAGGAGTTGGTCATCGCGTATCGCATGGCCAAAGGCCGAGCCGCACGCGGGACGAAGTCCAGACCATAGTCGATATCGGGACATTCGAGATTAATAGTCGGAGGCGCGATTTGGTCCCGTAGCGCAAGAACGGTAAAGCCGGCTTCGAGACTCCCCGCGCCTCCGAGGAGATGGCCGGTCATGGATTTCGTCGAGCTGACAGCCACTCTGCACGCTTGATCATTAAAAATTTTGCGAACGGCGGCTGCTTCCGCACGGTCTCCGAGCGGAGTCGACGTCGCATGTGCGTTAAGATAGCCGATTTCCGAGGGCGGAACAGCGGCATCGGCGAGTGCGAGTTTCATTACACGCCGCACTCCCTCGCCACTCTCCAGTGGAGCGTTCGCATGATACGCGTCCGAGTTACGCGCGTAGCCGACCAACTCGGCAATCGGCTCGGCTCCTCGACGGAGTGCGTGTTCACGCTCCTCGATTACCAGAACTCCAGCACCCTCTCCAAGCACGAAACCGTCGCGGTCCTTATCCCAAGGCCGAGAAGCA
>DATLKS010000614.1:0-4513 GCA_035538255.1 Terriglobales bacterium | reverse complement strand
AGGGCTAAACTTTGAGACACCTTCAGCAGGTGTCCGTTTCTGTCTTTGCGACATTTGTGACCTTTCCTTATTGTGGCATCCTGCAGGTTCAAACGACGAACAAATGTTGGAAAATCAAAAACCTAAGCGTTGCCCATCAGGAGCCAATCACTACTGGGTGACGTGACGAATGCTGAACCTGACTTCTCATGCTAGGTTGAGAAGGAGGTAGGATGATATGGAGGACGAAATTCGAACCTACGCAGAACTCCAGGAGCAAATGCATGACGCGCTGCGCGAGCAACATCCCGAGTGGATCGAGGCAAATGGCGAGTGCTCTGCGTGCCAAGCTTACGAGAGCCGATTCGCCGAACAGCTAGAGCAACTTTCTAAGAAGCCGCCAACTAGGCCTTTAGATAATCCCCAGGCCGAATCGACAGCCAAACCACCGCGGAAGGAATCTCCGGGCTCTGAGACTGCTCAATAATTCTCGGCGCTGGCGACGTTTCGGATCAGCGTGGTTGCGACGAGATGTCCGGAGCCACCGTTGAGACCCGGACCCGGATGAGTCGAAGCGCCGATATGCCAAAGCCGATCGACCGGAGTCGCGTGGCGGCCTAGCGAAGCGAGAGGTCGCCAGAGCAGGCTCTGGTCGAGTTCGGCGGAGCCGCCGTATGGATCACCGTTAACGGCGTTGGGATTGCGGGCCTGTAGATCGTGCGGTGTAAGCACGTCGATCTTACGGATTTTGCGCCGCAGATCGGGCGCGTGTGCGGAGATCCGGTCTAGAACCCGGTTGGCAAATCCCTCAGCGAGCGCCTTGGTCCAACCGTGTTTGGCGTCCAGTTTGCCGGCTGAATCGCCGCGGGGCGCAAATGGCACTTCCAGCAGCTGGATCCACAAAGCAGCCGCACCCGGCGGGACCCTGCTTGGGTCGAGGAGATACTGCTGTCCCACTGCCACAGTCGGGAGTTGCGGCAGGAGCCCCGCCTCCGCTTCGGCGCAGGCGATGCCAGTGCTGGCGGAGCCATCAGAGAGGTGGATCAGCGGCACCTGTTTGAGTCGGGAGTCGGTCCAGCTGAGCGGCTCTGATAACGCAACGTGGATCTGCATCGCAGCCCGGCCATGCCGGAAGCGTGCGGCCTCGACCCGCAAGTCAGGATCGACAGCGCTTTCTGGAAGCAGTCGATTATAGAGCGCGCTCGGCGTGACCGAGGCGAGTACAGCCCGGCGCGCCCGCAGGGTATGACCCGCGACATCTACGCCGACAGCCCGGCCGTCTGCTACGAGGATGTGTTCGACCTCGCAATTCGTCTTCACATCTACCTGCAGCGAAGCCAGCAACGATTGAAATGCGGCCACGAATTGTCCGGCGCCTCCAGCGACGACCGGAAGACCAGCGCCATGCAAATTGGCGGCAAACAACGGTGTCATCAAACCACCGGCGGCGTTATCTGGAGAAAGCCCGTCATGCAGCAGCCACGGTGCATACAAATGGTCGACCTCGGGTCCGCGAAAATCTCGGTGCGCATAGGCCCGGCCGCTGGTAGCCGCGGCGCGCAGCCACCATTCGGCGCGGCGCAGTCCGCTGCTCTGGATGAGATCGCTAATATGGCGAACCAGCGCGAAAGACCGCAGTTCGCTGCCTAGTAGACCCCCGATCGACTCCATATTTTCCCCCAGTCGTTGCAACATCGTGAGATAGGCGGACCGATCATCCGGGTGCGGGAACTCAGCCGCTGTCCGTTCTGGGTCTCGATGGACAAAGGTGACGCGGCCGTCGTCGGCCACACTCGCAGTAACCCAGTTGTCAGTGTTCCGGTACTCAAGCCCGTGCCGGTGCAGTATCTTGCCAAGCGCGGCATAGGCAGGCCCGGTGACAAACAGCGGATGCCAGGAGGAAAACGTGTCGTTGAGGTACCCCGGCAAGGTACGCTCCTCGGTGGCAATGAATCCGCCAGTTTTGGCGTTACGCTCGACCAGGATCACGGACCAGCCGGCCTGCGCCAATTCAGCGGCGGCAACTAACCCGTTGATGCCGCTCCCGACCACAATCGCATCAGCCTCCGTGGTCATCTTGTTACCAAGGAAGCGCTTGGCCTGCATGAACTTTGATCGAAGTCTCGCGCAGCTCGTAGGCCAGATGGATAGTAAAAGAATTCAAGGCCGCCTTGGACGTGTTGTAAGCAAACGCCCCGCAATGGTAATAGAAAGTCGAAGGATCAGCGTGAAGCGTCAATGATGCCTGTCCTTTGGCCAAGTTGCGCACTCCCAGCAGGAGAAAGACACCGTCCGGACCGAGATCTTTAGCGGTTTGTAGACCGATGCCGCGGTTTGCGCCGGTGACAAGGGCCACTCGCCGATTTGTATTTATTTTCATTCTTCGGACGGATAGTCCGCGAATGCCCGGGGGTCAGTGCCCTGGTCTTGCTGAATAATTTCGGATTGTTGCTGGTAGGGACGAGCTCCTGCTCGTCCGTGGGTATTAGTCTGTCCGTCGGTGTGACGTTCTTTGAGTTACAGGAACGCGGATGAGCGGGAGCTCATTCCTGCCGGGCGGAGGAATCGCGATAAGCAGCCGGGGGACATCCCACAACGGCGCGAAATCGAGTGCTGAAATTGCTCGGCTTCTGATAACCGACACGCTGCCCAATCTCGGAAACGGGTAGTCGAGTTTTACGGAGGAGTTCCTTGGCTCGTTTCATCCGGGTACGGGTGACGAACTGAAACGGGCTATCCCCGGTCGCTGCCTTGAATAAGCGAGCGAAATGAAATGCGCTTAGGCCGGCCGCTCGAGAAATGGAACTGAGATCGAGGCCCTCTCCAATGTGATCATGGATGTAGTCGATCGCCCTGCGCACTTGGCCATCAGTCAGCCGGCCTGGGCCGGACAGCCGGTATCTGAGTTGCGCGTAGGTGTGTAGAATTCGCGCGCAGGCGGCGTTGAGCAAACTCTCAATAAAGAGGTTTGTCGCCGGGTCGTTGATTCGGGGTCCAGACGTCAGTGCATCCGCGATCTTGTGCAGCAAAGGATCCGGCGTCGCGAAGGTTGGAATGAAATCGAGCGGATCACCGATCCCATTTGATAAAGCGAGGTCCGCTAAATAAGAGGGCTCAAAAATAAGGTAACTATAAGATACTATCCGGTCCGGGTCGTCTTTGCCCAGTCGAAGCCTGGTCGGGGCTTCGGCAGGCAGGAAAGCAATATCTCCTTTTGCCGAAGTCTCCTGTCGGTTACGCCCGTCCAAGTTGCGTTCGAGCTTCATCGGCCGATCGAAATGATGGAGACAAACAACGTGCTGCTTTGGATGATGCGCGGGAACAGCGTCGGCACCTTGCCGAAGATCGAAGAGCCTCGCCTGAAAATTAAAGAGTTGCACCTGACCGTTTCGGAGCCCGATACAGCTCAACAACGAAGGCGGGGCTACTAAATAGGGCGCAAAGGCAGCTGATCCGTAGTCTAAAGTCATCTTCGAAACTTATCCTTGATCAATAGCACGCCAGTACCGCCCAAATAGAGGGGTATAACCAATTCTGAGAAAGCTTTACTGCTTGAGAGCGCGCGTGCTGTGCATGAAGACTATCTCCCATTTGCCATCACGCTTTTTTAGGAAGCCAGATTCCAGCCAATTCTGTGGCGAGGTGCCAGAGGCTTCGGTGACGCTTCCTTTGTTAGTGTATGCAATCCAGGCGGTATCTCCCTCGATGTGAACGTCCGGATCGGTTACCTTCCACTCATAGCGTTTACCGGCAGCGTGCAGGGTCTTGATGAGACCTAGGATCCTGTCCCCATCAAAACGGGCGCCTCCGTCGAAGATATAAAATCCTGGGCTCGTGACAGACTGAAGTTTTGCAGTGTCCTCATTTGCGAGAGCCGTCATGAACCCGGTGACTGCTTCAACGATCTGTTGTTGTTCAGGGTCTGCCTTCATATTTCCCGCAAATAATGTTACACAGGCTAGGACTAGTTGGGCTGTTCTCATAGGGTTCGCTTAACAACGAAAGTAACCAGTAAATCAGAGACGGCTTCCAAACTGATTACTTTCACTAGACCTAACTAGCTATGCGCCCGCCGGTTCTTGTCCGAATTGCCGCAACTCGTGCCTGGACGAACTCGCCTTATGCTCGTTCGAATAGCCGATAGCCGATAACCAATAGCCAAGATGGCAACTCATCCCTCCTTCACTAGTGCGATTCATTTGTCGGCTATTGGCTATTTGAGCGCCAGTAGCGCGTCAACTCTCTTGACAGCCTCTGCCAAGCCCTCTTCTGCGCGCATTGTTGCGCCGATAACCGAAGCTCGCTCCCGCATCTCTGCCGTTTGAGCGCCACCGATCGCACGAGACAAGATGGCGGTCGTGACCTTCGGGCCTGGCGCCGCCACAGGCGCTATGCCTCTCTGGCGTAACTGCTCGGCCCAGAAGAATTGATCGGCTGCGAAAGGTAGAACGACCGAAGGCACACCCGCACGGGCTGCGGAGTGGGTGGTTCCGGATCCGCCGTGATGAATCACCAGGGACGTGCGAGGGAACAG
>DATLKS010000613.1:0-2955 GCA_035538255.1 Terriglobales bacterium | reverse complement strand
CCCAGAGCAACCCTCAAGCAGGCCCAGGCCGATCTCGATACCATCGCGGCACGGCGCGGACAACAGTATCCGCAAACCAACAAGAACGTCTCTGTCGCAGCGCAGTTACTGCAGGATCGGGTCGTGGGCGGCGCGCGTCCGGTGCTGCTAATGCTGTTCGGCGCGGTAGGTTTCGTTCTGCTCATTGCTTGCGCAAACATCGCCAATTTGCTGTTGACGCGTGCCAGTATGCGGGAAAGGGAGTTGGCGATTCGAGCCGCCCTTGGCGCGGCGCGCTCGCGCATCATGCGTCAGTTGCTGACAGAGAGCGTTCTGCTCGGATTGATCGGAGGAGCGCTGGGGATCGGGCTCGCAGTAGCCGGAGTGAAGTTGGTCGTGTCGTCCGCGCCTGATGCCCTGCCGCGTGTGCATGAAATCCATGTTGACGGAGCGGTGCTGCTCTTTGTCCTGGTGATCTCCATCTTGACTGGAGTCTTGTTCGGAGTGCTGCCGGCGTTGCAGGCCAGTACCAGGCAGTTCGTCGGATCGTTGAAAGAAGGAATTACCTCTTCCGCAGGAGTGCGCAAGCAACAGTTGCGCGGTGCACTCGTGGTTTCGGAAATCGCGCTGTCACTTGCGCTGCTGGCGGGCGCTGGATTGTTGATTCGCAGCTTTGTTCGTGTGCTTAATGTAGATCCGGGATTCGACTCGCGAGGGGTATTAACGGCCGAGATCGCGCTTCCCGAAAAGAAATATCCGAAGCCCGAGCAAACAGAAGCTTTCTACGACGAAGTCATTCGCAACCTGCGCAGCCAGCCCGGAGTGAAGACCGCGAGCATCATCTGGCCGATGCCGCTGAGCGGCAATGAGTGGGATACAGACTATCTGCTCGAAGGCAAACCTATGCCGTCGGCGGGAGAGATCCCGAGCACGCGCATTTACCATGCCAGCCCGGAGTACTTCACTGCCATGCAGATTCCCATTTTGGAAGGGCGGCAATTCGCTGAATCCGACAATGATTCGAGCTTGCCGGTCGCGCTCATCAGCCGTGAGTTCGCGCGACGGAACTTTGATGGCGTGGATCCCATCGGACGGAAGTTCCGAACTGGCGGCCCTGACGAACTAACTTCTCCAGACCTTAAGAAGTTTCCCTGGTTCACGATTGTTGGAGTCGTTGGGGACGTGAAGCACGACAACCTCGAGTCAGCGACGCCAATAGAAATTTACGTTCCTTTCGCGCAACATACTGGCGGGCATACATTGCATTACCGCATGTTGATGGTGCGCAGCGCGACGGCAGATCCGCTCTCTTTGACTTCGATCGTTCGCAACGCGGTCATGCATACAGATCCCGATCAGCCAATCGCCGAGACAGAGAGCATGGATCAGGTGGTCTCCGATTCACTGGGATCACGGCGCGTTTCAATGTCACTTTTGATGACCTTCGCTGGACTTGCCTTGATCCTCGCTGTGATTGGAATTTATGGAGTGATGTCGTATTCGGTCACGCAGCGCACGCAGGAGATTGGCATCCGCATGGCGCTCGGCGCAGACCGTCGCGAAGTAATGCTGATGATCGCCTGGCAAGCCTTTCGCTTGATCGCGATTGGCTTAGTGCTTGGCCTTGCGCTGGCGTTTGGGCTTTCGTTCGGCCTCTCGCGCGTCTTGGCTGACCAACTGTTTGGAGTCAAGGCCACTGATCCAGCGACGTTCGCGGCCGTCGCCTCAGTGCTGGCGCTCGTTGCATTAGTGGCGAGCGGTGTGCCGGCGCACAGGGCGACCAGAATCAATCCGGTACAGGCTTTGAGGCATGAATAACGAGAATCGACGAGTGAACAGCTAGCCGTTGGTTTTGCGGCTTTCGGCCCCCAGCTTTGCCGATGGTGGCTGTTGAGGTCAATTATGGAAACCCTCCTTCAGGATCTGCGCTACGGCTTGCGCATGCTTGTAAAGAGCCCAGCGTTTATGACCGTTGCTGTCCTAACTCTCGCGCTTGGCATCGGCGCCAACACGGCGATCTTCACTATAGTGAATGCTCTGTTGCTGAAGACGCTGCCTATCAAAGCTCCGCAGGAGTTGGTTGTAGTTGGGGATCCTGCCCATGTGAACGATCGCTGGAACGGCACACCAGATACCGACAACGTTTCTTATCCGCTTTACAGAGAGTTCCGCGACAACAACACAGTCTTCTCTGGCTTATTGGCGGCAGCGACAGAGAAGCGCATTGAAGTGGATGCCAGCACGGTCAGCGGTTCATCGGAAGCGGAAATCGCAGGGCGTCTGGTGAGTGGCAATTACTTTTCCGTGCTTGGGGTCGATGCCGCTGCGGGACGTCTGCTCACCGAGAGCGACGACACGCAAGAGGGCACAAATCCTGTCGTCGTGCTCAGCTACGGATACTGGAAAAGTAAATTCGCACTCTCGCCTGCAATCCTGGGCAAGGTGATTCGACTGAACCATTACGCGTTCATTGTCGTGGGAGTCACGCAACCAGACTTCAGCGGTGATGTGGTTGGCGAAAACATCTCGGTCTTTGTCCCGCTCACTATGCAGCCGCAGATTATTCGCGTGAAGAACATGCGCCACGATCCCAATGCTTCGTGGCTGTCAATGATCGGCAGGTTGAAACCAGGCACTTCGATTGCGCGAGCCCGGGCGAATGTCAATTTAGTTTCAGCAGGCACTCAAGGGAGCTTACGGTGCGAGACTCACTGCGGAGGACCGCAAAGAGCTTGCGAGTGAACAGATCAAAGTCGTGCCTGGAGGAACGGGTCTCTCAGAATTTCGCGGCGAGTACCGCACGCCTGCGCTGCTGCTGATGGGAATCGTCGGCTTGGTGTTGCTGATCGCATGCGTCAATGTGGCCAATCTGCTGCTGGCACGCGCTACCGCGAGAAGCAAGGAAGTCGCGGTACGCATGGCTCTTGGAGCAAATCGCGGGCGGTTGCTGCAGCAACTACTGACGGAGAGCGTTCT
>DATLKS010000612.1:0-2661 GCA_035538255.1 Terriglobales bacterium | reverse complement strand
ATTCGACAACGCAGTTATGCCCGAAAATGCGGCCTTTTTCTACGTCTAATTTCTTCCTGGTTGCTCTTTATGTTTAGTTCCCGTGAGAAATGGCGGCTAACGGGCTGAACCATAGGGACAACTCCACAATGAGCTAGCAGCGAGCAGCCAGCAGCTAGTAGCTTAGAAGAATGAGGCTCGTCTTCTGCGGTACTCCGCAGTTTGCAATTCCCACTTTGGAAGCCTTGATTGCGGCTGGACATGACATTCCTCTAGTCGTCACCCAACCAGATCGGCCACAGGGACGCGGACTCGCGCTGGCCGCTTCCCCGGTGAAGCAATCCGCTCAGAAGCACGGCCTTCGTATCGACCAGCCGGAAAAAATCAAGAACAACGCCGAATTTCGCTCGCTGCTGGAGGAGATTGCAGCAGAAGCAATCATTGTCGTCGGCTATGGACGCATTATTCCTTCCTGGATGCTCGCGCTGCCCAAGCATGGCAACATCAACCTGCACGCTTCGCTGTTGCCGAAATATCGCGGCGCCGCGCCGATTCAGTGGGCCATCGCCGAAGGCGAGACCGTAAGCGGAGTAACCACCATAATCCTCAACGAAGGGCTCGACACGGGTGACGTCCTGCTACTGCGTGAGCTCGCGATTGATCCAGACGACACGGCGATCACCTATGGCCAGCGCCTCGCCACCATCGGAGCCGATTTGATGGTTGAGACGCTGCGCGGACTCGAACCAGGCAGCATCACTCCGCGCCCGCAGGACCACAGCCAGGCAACGCTGGCGCCGATCCTAAAACGGGAAGACGGACAGGCCGATTTCGGTCTCCCTGCGCAGCGCATCTGTAACCGCCTGCGCGGATTTCAACCGTGGCCCGGCTGCTTTACTAGCTTCCGACAAAAAAAGCTCAACATCGCTATAGCAAAGCCGATCCAGATAGATGGCCACTACGCTGCCGGCGAACTGATTGTCGATCGCGATCGGCTCTTCGTTGCCTGCAACAATAGCGCCCTGGAGTTACTCGAAGTGCAGCCCGAAGGCAAACGTAAGATGTCGGCGAGAGATTTCATTCGTGGATACCGGCCGATGAAAGGCGAGAAGCTTGGACCTGAGTCAGAGGTCAAGGGCTCGCGGTAAGAACTTCGCCAGGCGCAGCAGACTCACATTTACGATCAACGGTATGGGAAAAATCGAAATTCGGGTCGAACCCATCATCTAAAGGACTTACACGTTTTAAACCCATTTGATACCCATCGGGTTTGTTGGTCCGACGTTTCCGAGCAAGGGCAGCTCGAACCTGACATCCATGCTTACGGATGCTCTCGTGGAAACTGATGTGTGGAGCAACAGTCCGCCTCTTTGCTTAATGGCTCCATTGGCAATCGGCTGACACATACACACGCGGCTACACCGCTTTCCCGCGGTGGCACTCCTCTAAATTTGACTCTTGTTTCTCTGCTGCAACGAATCAGCGGAAAAAGTCAATCGCGTTGTGTGTTGCTATCCGTTGATCAGAGTTCTAAAACCCTCCCTTGAGTGCTCATCGTGCAACTGTCAGTCTGATCTGAGTGTCCAATGTGACGCGCGATCCTGGCGGCGGGCTTTGGCCGACGATCCTTCCCGCTAGGGGAACCAGAAGCGGCGTAGTTATCAAACTTAGATCTGCCTCTTGCTGCGGCTGAACCAAGTCCAGGGCAGCGGCAGAGACCTTTGCCGGCGGCAAGCCTGCCTTAGCGATCTTGTCTTTGGCATCGGCGAGCTGGCGGCCGATGAAGTTGGGCATTACGTACTCGGGATTCGGTGGAGGCTCTGCCAGAAGGACGCTTACTTTGGGCGAGCTGACATTCGTGGCCTTTGCAGGCGGCACCTGAGCGACGATCTGATCAGGGACTGCATCGGCTACCGGAACTCCCGCCAGCGTTGCCAGTTCAAGTCCGCGCTGCCGCAGGTTTAACGTGGCGGCCAGCTCGGTTTGTCCCGTCAAATCGGGAATGGTGGCCCGCTGCGGACCGAGGCTCTCGGCCACGCGAACGCGCCATCCTCGGCGCACTCTGCTGCCCGGAACAGGAAATTGCGAGATCACTTTTCCTGCAGGGACATCGGTGCTGTAGAACTTGTCTTCCACGGACACGATCAGCCCACTGGAGTTTGCGGTTTCCTGTGCCTGGAGCGTGGTAATGCCCTTTACGTTCGGCACGCGCACTTCGCGCCCGTGAATAGCGATGCGCATCGCCGCGAGGGCAGAAAAGAGCGCGACCACGAGGAGAATGAGCGAACGCGTGAGCAGCTTAAGAAAGCGGAACATTTTCGTACTAGAGTGTACTCATAGCCATTATTCTCAAACTGAAACCGTGTTAAATCTGTCATCCTGAAGCGCTTCTTTTGCGCGAAGGATCTCCGGCGATCGTTTGGGTTTAATTGCAGCAGGTGTGGCTCCTTCACCAGCAGTAAGATGGGCCAAAGAGCGTGACGTGTGCATTTCAGTCGAAAGCTTCACGGGAGATCCTCGCCCAACAGAAGGGCTTCAGGATGACAGCGAACATTTGTGGTGCGGCACTCACTGTTTATATCAACGTGCCAATCCTGCAGAGGCGGGCCGCGCGGCGACGTTTTGCGCCTTCACCACCGGCTGAGTGCGCGCAGGTTGTCCGGGAAAGCTCTCTTGAGGATG
>DATLKS010000611.1:0-2911 GCA_035538255.1 Terriglobales bacterium | reverse complement strand
GGCGATGTGGTGCGATTTGTTCAGCACCAAGCTCCGTGCCTGCATTTGAAATGTGCCAAACTCCTGACGACTGCGTTGCGGTCATTCCTGCATTACGCGCGCTATCGGGGACAAGTCAGGTGTGATTTGGCCGCTGCTGTTCCCACTGTAGCCAGTTGGTCGATGCCATCGATCCCCCGCGCGATTCCGGCGCAAGCTGTGCGTCAGCTGTTGGTCTCTATCAATCGGCGTACGGCGATAGGCTGTCGCGACTACGCGATTCTGCTGTTGCTTGCACGACTCGGATTGCGAGCGGGCGAGGTGGTGCGACTAAAACTCAAGGACATTGACTGGAATACCGGATCGATAACTGTTCAGGGAAAAGGTGATCAACGCAGTGTTCTTCCGTTACCCGCAGATGTCGGGTCCGCAATCGCTACTTACCTGCGCCGCGGACGGCCACGGTGCAGTAGTCGCCACGTCTTTTTGCGGACCACAGCACCCATCCGCCAGCTTCGTGGTCCTGCGAGTATCGCATACCTGGTTCAGCACAACCTCGCACGAGCCGGCATCCAGGCACCTACCAACGGTGCACATCAGTTTCGCCATGCGCTGGCGACCGAGATGCTGCACCACGGCGCTTCGCTGGCTGAAATTGGCGATGTATTGAGGCATCGCAGCCCCGAAACCACGAAGATTTATACGAGCATCGATCTCGATTCATTGCGCACTCTAGCCTTGCCGTGGCCAGGAGGTGCGCGATGAACACACTCCGTCAGGCCGTGGAGGAATATCTGATCCTGCGGCACGGTTTGGGATTTAAGTTGTATAAGGCGGGCAAGTTGTTGCCAGCGTTCGTCAAATTCATGGAAGAACGCCGCGCCTCCTACATCACAAGCAAGTTGGCGCTCGCCTGGGCGCAGCAACCGTCGGCCGTGCAGCCGATGGTGTGGGCGCAGCGATTGAGTATTGTGCGCACCTTCGCGCGACATCGGAGTGCGACCGACCCCCGCACGCAGATTCCCCCAGAGAGTTTGTTGCCCTATCGCCCCCAGCGAGCACGACCGTATTTATACAGCACCAAGGAAATACAGGCGTTGTTGCGTGCGGCGCTTTCGCTATCTGTGCGCGGCGGGCTGCGACCCTGGACTTACCACTGCCTGTTTGGATTACTGAGTGTCACCGGCTTGCGTCTCGGCGAAGCATGCAATCTCGAGATTCAGGATGTGGATCTCCAGACGAATGTGCTGACGATTCGAAATACGAAGTTCGGCAAAACTCGTTTAATTCCCATCCATCCCTCGACCCGGCGCGTGCTGGCCGACTATCTTGCGCGACGGAATCGATGGTGGGCCCGACGACCGGTTTCCTCTTATGTCTTCGTCTCCAATCGAGGTAATCGATTGGATCGCGGCCAGATCCACCGAATGTTCTACGCCTTATCTCGGCAGGTTGGTTTGCGTGGCCCATCCGATCGTCGCGGGCCGCGCCTGCATGACATGAGGCATCGCTTCGCGGTCATGACCCTGTTGCGTTGGTACCGGTCCGGCAAAGACGTCGAACGAAAGTTGCCCTACTTGTCTGCCTACCTTGGACATGTCCACATCAGCGATACGTATTGGTACCTCAGCGCCTGGCCGGAGTTAATGCGCGAGGCGATGTCCCGCCTGGAGCGCTGCTGGAAGGGTCAGTCATGAAGACAACCACTACCAACCTCGCTCCACTGCTGGAACGGTTCTTCACCGAGCGCCTCATGCGGCAGAGGCAGGCGAGCCCGCATACAATCAGTTCGTACCGCGATACCTTCCGCTTGTTGCTGAAGTTCGCGCAACAGCGGTTGCACACTCCGCCAGCGCAACTGACGTTCAAGGCCATCGATGCCCCGTTGATCGTCGCGTTTCTCGATCATTTGGAGAAGCATCGAGGTCTGAGCGCACGTAGCCGGAACCTGCGGCTAACTGCCATCCACTCCTTCTTTCGATATGCCGCGTTCGAAACGCCAGAACATGCCAGCCAGATCCAACGCGTGCTGGTCATCCCCAACAAGCGCTTCACCCGGACCCAAGTGCATTTCCTCACGCGTCCTGAGGTCAAGGCGTTGCTAGCCGCGCCCGATCAAAACACCTGGTTCGGTCGGCGCGATCACGCCTTCCTCTTGATCGCGGCGCAGACCGGGCTCCGTCTGTCGGAAATGACCGGGATGACACGCAAGGACGTAATACTCGGTCCAGGTGCTCACGTTCGCGTGATCGGAAAGGGTCGCAAAGAACGCTGTGTACCGCTGGCCAAGCCCACGGTCACCGTGCTGAGAGCCTGGCTCCGCGAACCATCGCGCGGCGACGGCCAGGTTCTATTTCCCAATGCCCGAGGCACACGTCTTAGCCCCGACGGCGTGCATTACTTGTTGGTCCGGCATATCAGGGCCGCCGCCAAGTTCTGTTCGTCGCTGAAAGGCAAACGTGTCACCGTTCACGTCCTTCGACACACCATGGCCATGGATCTTCTGCAGGGAGGTGTGGACCTCTCTGTCATCGCACTGTGGCTGGGGCACGAATCCGTGGAAACGACCCAGATTTATCTCGAGGCCACGCTGGCGATGAAGGAGAAGGCGCTTAGCAAAACGAAACCGCTGAAGGGCAAATTCAAACGCTATCAACCCGGGGACCAGCTCCTTGGTTTCCTCAACAACCTGTAGAGTCAAAGATCAAGGAAACTATGCCGAGTGATTGGGGGCGCTCTATCCGTGCTTTGAGCCGTCATTCGCGGCGTAAGCGCGAAAGGTCTTCAGTGACTCGGTAATAGTCGGGGACACGGAATAGTGTCTCATCCGATGTGGATTGGCATTAGCGATTCGACTGCGCACTCGATGATAGCGGAATAGGGAGCGGAGGCTAGCTGCTGTCATCGGCTGACCACGCTGGCGGCCTTTGAG
>DATLKS010000610.1:0-8838 GCA_035538255.1 Terriglobales bacterium | reverse complement strand
AGCAATGCTCAGTTACGCTGTTATTACGCTGTTTTTCGCTGTTCTGGAGGCGAGCGCGAAATATGCTGATTCCCGTAACCAATTATGTATCAAAGGGTTGCATCGAATTATCCGTCGCTCGCAGCCGCCAATTTCAAAATCTACGCTGTTAATTACGCTGTTATCGCGAAAGGAAGCGACGGACGGTAAGCGTGACTGGATGTCTAGTGCGGAGCGAGCCGTCAGCTCTTGCTGCATGATGAGTGCACTAAATTTTTCATCTCGTTAGACTCCCGAGAAAACTAAGAAGCCAGTCCCGCTACTCTCAATACGAGAGCAGGATTGGGGGGAACATGGCGACTACAGCAAGAGTCCTCTACGAGGAGATGCCCTCGAGCGTTGCGACCGAAGCTGAGGGATTGAAAGCCAAGCTGGAAGAACTCGCGAAACAGCTTCTTAAGACGATCGAAGCAACCGGCGTTGCCGTTGCTTGCCGGCAATCTGAATTGGACGCTTTGATTTGTGTCGCCAACGTGGGTAAGGCTGTCCCGCGAATTGGCGCCCCTGTCGACCCGAACTCCGGGATTTCTGGACGTTGTGTTCGCGAGTGCCGTACGCAAAAATCCTATGACACGCTTATCGATCCGCGTGTCGATCCCCTGGTATGCAAAAAGCTGGGGATCCGTTCCGTGGCGGTTGTTCCTTTGCTATCGCGCTCCCAATGCATCGGTTTGTTTGAAGCATTTTCAAATCGGCCGGGACATTTCGATCCGCAAAGGGTGCAAGCGATCGAGGATGCGGCTGCGTCGGCCCTCCTCCTTCTCGAGGCGGACCCTCGTCCGAACGGAACAGCGTGAACTGCGTTTTTTCTCGTCCCGAATAGACGAGAACGGGAGTAATAACTACGCCCCGCTGAGCGCCTGCTTGATCTTCCTCAGGTGGTTCTCTCGCTGGCTCTGACTGGGGATCTCCCGCGCGGCCTTCAGTGCTTGTTCTAGCGTTTTGAGGGCTTCGGTAGACTCGCCTTTTTGTTTCAGCGCGTCAGCTTTCATCCGCAGTAGCCACGAGCGGCCGAGAGCGCCGGGCGCGCGCGACAGCCCGCGGTCGCATGCGGCTATGGTTTCATCATAACGCTGGGCCGCCTTTTCCATCTGCGCCACGCGCAGTGAGGCGTTGTAGTTGTGGGGCATCGCCTGTTCGGAGCTTCGCAGAGCCGGAAGGACGCGTTCAGGATCGCCGTAGATCTGAATGGCTTCGACGCGGGCGATGTCCACGGCGGAGCGCTCTTCGTCGTCCGCGGGCTTGACGGTATCGAGTTCGCCGAGCCACTTGTCTTCCAAAATTCCAGCCTGTGAGTTCTGATTGCGGGACACAGCGAGATACATGAGCGTGCGGTAAAGCTCGTTCCGTTCATCGCGTACCGTCTCTCGAGAGGCGAGAGCCTGTTCCGCCAGAGGCTCTAATTTAGCGGCAGCCGCACTCCGCCAGGGCGTGGACGCGTCACCCTGGACTAGGCACCACATTCCGGCAGCCACAGTGTTTGCGAACGCGTTGTCATGTTTCATCATGGATGCTTCGCGGACGGCAGTTTCTGCGCACTGCTGATGCTGCTGGTTCAGTTGTAGTGCCGTGACCAGCGAGTACTGCGCCAGCTCGCGTCGCGGCCAGTCCGGCGGCGCCAGGCGTAACACTTCTTCATAGGCGGCTACCGCTTCGGGCGACTTCGTGCTGAGGAGTGCGTCGGCGCGTTCCAAGGCTGCGTCCGCGGGCGTCTGGCGATTTTGTGCGAGGCTGACTCCGCGGTCGAGGAATGCTCTGAGCTCCGGCTCGGACATTGCTCCCGGTTGGTCAGACAGGAGCTTGCCCTCGGCGCTGATCACATAGAAGGTCGGGGTTGCGCTGGCCTCAAATCGCGAAAAGAATTCCTGGTTATCCGGCTTGTCGAAATTCATGGCCAGCCAGACAAACTGTCCGGCGTACCTGCTGAGGTCGGCATGCGCCAGCATGGTCCTCATCAGGCGGCAGCTCGATCACCACGGCGCCCAGCATTCGACAAAAATCGGCTGCTTGCGTTGCTTTGCCCGCGCGAGGGCTTGTCTGTAGTTGTCCTGGATGAACGGAAGTTCCGCGACTACTGTGGGAGTGAGACTGCCAATGATCAATAGAGACAGCAATAGCCTTTTCATCGGAATGCAAGAATGACCGTTCGATGGGGCGAAACGTGAGCAACTTCAGTGGGATGAAAAGAGCTATAGCCTGGTGGGACGCCTTGCATTCATGGGCTCCCACCTGAGAAATCTCTAGTTCTGGGGTTTATCTAGTCTCGCATAATAAGTCGCAATGCACCCAGCGCTCATGATTTCAATTTGAACGGTCTGATTAGAAGATTGTCGCCGGTAAGCAGCCCGGCTGCGACACCCTTGAAAGTGCCTACCCCGAATAGGGTCGATATCTAGGGAGAGAAGAGCACAGCTATCAGGTTCGCAAGTCCCGGGCGCATGGCCCAACCCAATGGAAAGACTACGAAGCTCTCTTGAGCGATCGCGCGAGGACACTCTGGAGGATGGTGTAGGGAAGCCGCAGAATGCGTACCTCGGCATGGTCATTTGTTTTCACTCGAAGGGCTACTCCCCCTTCTTCCAGGAAAGGGTCTGAAAGAATTTCATATTCCTCCCCGTATAGCTTCACCCTTTGCGAAGCCGCATAACCGAGGCGTTTCACTCTTTCGCAAATCTCTAAATCTTGAGAAGCGGTAACACTATCTCTGTCCATGCTTGTGCCGCCAAATTGTATGTGCGGTTTGAGGATTCAGCAATTTTGCGAACTTTGTCCATGGTTACGAGCCAACATCCCGCGCCCAGACACAGACTATTCATCCATCCGTCACCGGACCGCAATATGCAACCACTAGCTTTCTCCTGCCAAGAAATCACGCATTTGAGGAGAAGCCATGCCTTCAAGGAAGCGGCCTTTTGTGTTCCTGATTACGCTACTGCTTGCACTGTCACTGGTTGCAGTCGCGAGCGACGACGACGATGCGCAACCAACCAAGCGCGTTCTTCTTATCAGCATCGACGGAATGCACGCGGTAGATTTCGAAAACTGCGCATCGAACAACACCTGCCCCAATCTCGCGGCCCTCGCCGCTAGCGGCGTCACCTACACACGCGCTTCCGCCTCCAAGCCATCGGATTCTTTTCCGGGATTGATGAATATCGTCACCGGCGGCACTCCAAAAACACATGGAGCGTTTTACGACCTCGCATTCGACCGGTCGCTCGCGCCTCCCGCTGCCAATACGGGAAATGGATTACTGAAAGGAAGCTGCACTCCAGGAGTGTTTCCCGGCACCACGACCGAATATGAGGAAGGGACTGAGTTCAACCAGACTCAGCTCAATGGCGGCGCTCCCGGAGCTAGCCTGACCGATGGCTCGTGGCATGCCATCGATCCTGCGAAGTTGCCGCGCGATCCTGCTAACGGCTGCGCTCCTGTTTATCCGTGGAATTTCATTCGTACGAACACGATCTTTGGCGTGATCCATGCTGCCGGCGGGCGCACCGCCTGGTCCGACAAGCATGGCACTTATGCATCGGTTTCCGGTCCCACCGGCACCGCAATCCCAAGCAATCTGGATGACTACTACTCTCCAGAAATCAACTCCAATGTGGTCAACCTCCCTGGCGTGAAGACTCCAGCGGGCTTCGATTGCTCCGCAATCATGGACCCGGCGAATCCCGATTTCCAGTACGTCGACACCTTTAAGGCCGTGCAGTGTTACGACACACTCAAAGTCCAGGCGGTCCTGAACTGGATCAAAGGCTTCACCCATCTTGGAACGAGCAAGGCGCCAGTCCCGAATTTGTTCGGCATGAACTTCCAAGCGGTCAGCGTAGGCCAGAAGTTGATCCGGAATGGAGTGAAGGGTGGTTATGTGGACAACGCTGCGACGCCGACAGCCCCAATGCTCGACGAAATCCAATTCGTCGATGCCAGCATCGGCCAGATGGTGAACGAGCTGACCAATCAACGCCTGCTCGACTCGACGCTCATCGTCATCACAGCGAAGCATGGTCAGTCACCCATCGATACGCACCAAGTGAAGAAGTTCAAGTCCACTTCGCCGGCGCACTTGCTTCACGCGTTTCTGCGTCCATCAACTGATCCGACTGGGAGCAATATTGGACCAACCGAGGACGACGTGTCCTTACTCTGGCTCGCGGATTCAAGCGGCACTCAAGACGCGGTAAACATTCTGGAAACGAACGCGCCCGCAGATGGCGTTGGCGAGATCTTTTACGGACCATCGCTGACGACGATGTCCAACTCTCCGCTAAATGATTCCCGCACGCCCGACATCATCGTGCAGCCAAACGTCGGCGTGATTTATTCAACCAGTGGGAAGAAGCAAGCGGAGCATGGCGGCTTTGCCCACGACGACACCAACGTGATGCTGCTGGTCTCCAAGCCGGGCCTGCATGCCAAAACCGTGACCGCCGTCGTAGAAACGACTCAGGTCGCTCCAACAATCCTGCAGGCGTTAGGACTTGACGCTAACAGTCTAAAGGCGGTGAAGGCCGAGGGTACCCAGGTACTTCCGGCATTGTTTACGGCTGAAGGTCACCAGAACGACGAGCAATAGAACCATCGATGTGACGCCAGCGAAAAGCATCATCCGTTTGCGCTGAGGGATCTTAAGGTCCGTGGAACGGGCACATTTACGTCTGTTCTACGGGCTTTTTCGATGGGCACCCAATCGCAGTGATGTGGTTAAGGCACACCGAGCCTGACGGATCCAATCTCCTCACTTCCCAACGTTGCGAACAGAGCGCAGATTGCGGCTCCTACGGCATGGAAGTCCTTAGCGATCGTGAATCGTTCTATTGTGGGGAAGCGATACCCAACCCTACTATCGCTGAAATGAAGCATGAGCCCCGGAGAACCGCCGCTTGGCCCGCCTGATGACCGTGGAGGTAAACAGCCATATTGCAATCGGAAGCGCGAGGATGGCGAAAACTGTCGCTTTAATTGCCGTGAAACACGCCTCGCCGGAAGGTGTGGTCTTGTCCAGCAGCAGGACGACGGCCGCAATGACGAACAGAATCGCGAAGATGATTTCAATCGCTAACATTCGCAAGAATGGTACAGCCATGTGTCAAGATTCGCTTTCCTCTGCGTGGGATGCCCTGCCAAAGCACACGTGGGGGCTTAATTCCTGGCGCTAGTCACGGCTCGCCTGTGCCCCGATGCTTGACATGGGTTACCTCGTTCCAGATCAATACATGCCGCGTCTCTTTAAGCAGCAGTGAGCCGAGGATGAAGCTGACGCTCGCCACCGTCATCGGATACCAGAGTCCGGCATAGATGTTTCTTGTCGTCGCGCGGCTCCACAGTCCAATGAGCGGCAGCAAGCCTCCGAAGACACCGTTCCCGATATGGTACGGCAGGGAGAGCGACGTATATCGAATCTTGGCCGGAAATGCTTCTACCAGATAGGCGGCGATCGGCCCGTACACCATGCAGACGTAGATCACCTGTATCCAGACCAGAAATACCAGCATGGGAACGCTGGGATTCCTGGCTTCGGCTGCGGGAACAAACTTGCCGCTTGCATCGACCGTGAGAGGCGTGAGCTGCGTCGCCCCGGTCACCCTGTTCTTCGTGGAACTTACGCCCAGCACGTTATTGCCCGCGGCAGCCTGCATTCGGTGATAGATGGGGTAATAGGTGATCACCGCAAGCAGAAAGCCCGCCATGATGATCTGCTTTCGCCCGATCCGGTCGGAAAGTGCGCCGAAGACGGTAAAGAACGGCAAGGAAAGCAGCAGCGCGAGGGCAACGATCACGTTTGCCGTCCGCGCATTGACTCGCAAAATGCTCTGCAAATAGAACAGCGCATAAAACTGGCCTGCATACCACACCACCCCCTGGCCAGCGGTCGCTCCGAACAAAGTGATCAGCACGCGTCTGAGATTCGGCCATTGCGTGAATGATTCCTTCAGCGGCGCCAGGGAAGACATTCCCGCGCTCTTGATGTGGGTGAAGATCGGCGACTCGCGCATCTTCAGGCGAATGTAAAGCGAGATCGCGACGAGAATAATCGAGATTAGAAATGGAATGCGCCATCCAAAAGCCGCGAACTCCTCTCTGCTCATAGACCACTGCGTCGCCAGTATCACGATCAGCGACAGGAACAAGCCCAGGGTCGCTGTGATCTGGATGAAGCTGGTATAGAAGCCGCGTCTTCCGTCCGGAACGTGTTCCGCGACATAAATCACTGCTCCGCCGTACTCGCCGCCCAGTGCCAATCCCTGCAGAATGCGAATGGCGATCAGGGCAACCGGCGAGAACCATCCGGAAGTCCGGTAGCTTGGCAGGCAGCCAATCAGGAAAGTCATTCCGCCCATGATCGAGAGCGTCACAAGGAACGCATACTTGCGACCAACAAGATCGCCTATCCGCCCAAAAACCAACGCGCCGAATGGACGCACCACAAACCCGACGGCAAAGGTCGCCAGATATGCGATGTAAGCAAACGTGTCATTGCCCGGTGGGTAAAACAGCGGCGCCAGAATCGCGGTGAGACTGCCGAGGATATAGAAGTCATACCACTCGATCATTGTCCCCACGGCCGACGCAGAGATGACCTTCCAGGGATTGAAGTCGGGAGCGACGTTAACTCGCCGCGAGGTGTCCGCTGCGGTTCCCATTTTTTGGGTTCTCCTGAAAAGCGTGCGCAGAACTGCTGGCGTGCCACTCTAGCGGGAGTGAGGGTTTTTGTGAAGGTAAAATATTGAACTAACGCAAGAAAAGCCTTACGAATTGCGGCCTCGCCATATGTTGCTGAATTGTTACGGACTGAGTGTCGTGTTTCGGGAAGTCAGCAATTTTGGAAAAGCGTTGTCAGCCGGCACCGCCTAGACTGATTCGTGCCAAAACGCAAGACGAAACACCAGAGCCAATTCCATCGCTCCCAAATCGGACGCGCACAGCGGTATATTCGTCTGAACATCGGCGAGCCGCTGAGCCTGAGCCAAATCGCAAGAGAGGCGGGCTCATCTTCGTACCATTTTGCACGCCTGTTCCTCGCCTACACTGCCGAAACTCCCTTTGATTTTCTGCGGCGAATCCGCCTGATAACTGCGTTGCGCATGTTGCAGGAAGATCCGAAAGGGTCAGTCACAGAGATTGCGCTAAATGTCGGGTACGAGACGCCTTCGGCATTCAACAAAGTGTTCAAGAAAACCCTCAATATGAGTCCACGCGATTTTCGCAATCTTGGAAAAGACGGCCAATACGAGGTGATCTACCGTCTCAGTCGACCACATCTGGAAAAGGAGATTCCCGTGAACCTCACACCAAAATTCGAAATCGTTGAGCGTCCATTAACCCACTATGTATTTCTCGAAAAGCACGGACCATTTGCCGAAGTGGCTCCCCCGACTTGGGAGGAATTGTTTCCGCTGCTGAATACGCAACTGGATCACAAAAACATCATCTCTTTTCTCGGCTTGAGCGGAACCGATAAGACAAAGCCGGGCGAAGACGCGATGATTTATGAAGCAGGAGTCGGCGTCTCATCCGCGCCAGAGAAGCCGCTGAGAGGCCTGCAATACAAGAAAATCAAAGCTGGGAAGTACGCGCGATTCCTGTTGAGTGGTCCCTATTCCCAAATATGGGTAGCCTTTAACCAGATCTTCAAGACGATGGGAGAAGCCACAGTGGAACTCAGACCGGAATTTTGCATCGAGAACTACCTTAATGATCCCAAAGTCACGCCAGAGGAGCAGCTAAAAACGGAATTGCTAGTTCCCACCGCCGACTGACGAATGCAGCCAATTCGTTTGGATCCAGGGGCTGTTGTGCTGGCGCGAAACCGTCTGTCGAAAAGGCGCGGAGTAGCCTGCCCGAGATTTGGAATTGTCGAGACTCACACAAACGCGCGGCCGGCAGCAGTTGGCTGCGCCTGATTCTTTTTCTCATCAATGGCGGCGAGCATCGCTTCGTCTTCCGAAAACTTGAACCAAAGCATGCCTCGTGCCGTGGCCTGCTCCTCTTCGGCTTTGGCGAGATGGTCGAGATCAATCTTATCCACAACGCGAACGCCCCTTGCCTCAATCGTCTGCCTTATCGCTTCAGGCGTCGCCGACGGTTTTTCCGGAGCACTCTCGAGGTACTTCAAAACGTGTGCCGCTCCGACCTCCGCGTCATGTCGCGCGATTCCTACCAGACCCTCACTGGCTTTGCGTGCCCAGCCGACCACGTACACTCCCTCCATGGCGCAGCAGCCGATGTCATCATAAACCTCATACGCCGCGCGATGTGGATCGCTGGTATCGGGATTAATGAGATAGCAGTCGGTTCCGTAGGGTAGCCCCACGTTCGGATCTGCTACATCGCCGATCGCGAAGATCATGGTATCGACCTCAAGATCGGCGGCTCGGTCGGTTGCTTTGCACGCGATCGTATCCTCACGCTTGACCAAAACGTTATCGTTCACACGAAGACGGTTGATGCGGCCTTGGGAGTCGGTGTGAATAGCGCAAGGCGAGCTAAGAAACCTGAACACGAGCCGCCCTGGCCCGGGCCGCTCGGTTTCGGGCTTGTTCAGAATGGGAAATGTATCTTCGGCAACTTTATTTATGTCCTGACCAACATCCTCTAGCTGCGGCTGAATTCGTCTTAGTTCGGCATGAAAGGCCTTGCGATCCAGAAATTTTTCGATATAGGCAAATTCCTTCTGATCGAACTTGGCCTCGAATGGTCCGCGACGAGCCACGATGATTACCTCGTCGGGCTTTTCCGGGGCATCGACGAGAAACCAGTGCGCGATATCCACGGCAACGTTTCCCATTCCGA
>DATLKS010000609.1:0-1952 GCA_035538255.1 Terriglobales bacterium | reverse complement strand
AGAGCGAACCCAGCTGGACCTTCTGACCGTCGAGATCAGGCAGCACAATATTGGCAAGCTTTGCGCTGTAGGACATTGGCACCGCACATTTTACAAGCGCATGGTGTACGGGCGCAGGTCCAACGAATCCAACTCGAGGATTGGCGAAGAGGTCAGAAAGAAAGCACCACCCGCTACTGCAGGTGGTTCTGCTTACTCGTCGCGCAGCAGTATTAAAGGATCGACCGAGAGCGCACGCTGCGCTGGAATCCACGTCGCGAGCAGGCCCAGCAACGACATAGCCAGCACGACCCCGGCGAGCACGAGCGGATCGCGAGGAGTGGCGGAATACACGATGAAGGCGAGCACTTTGCTGGCGAGCATTCCAAGCAGCAATCCTGCCGCAGAACCTAAAGCCAGCAATTTAAATGCGCGGCCCAATGCTGCCTGTAGCACTTCCCGGCGCTCGGCCCCGAGTGCGATCCGAATTCCCAACTCCTTCAGCCGTTTGCTGACCGAGTACGCCGCCATTCCGAAGATGCCGGTGATGGACAGCATCGCGCCCATCACTCCCAACACGCCCAACGCGAGCGTTGCAACTCGCGGCCCAAACAGAACGCCGTCCATTTCCTTGTAACGGGTCTGGATATAAAGCGGCAGCCCTGAGTCCAGAGCGCGCAGTGTACTTCTCATGGCGCCGGCGAGCTGCAGTGGATCGCGGCTGGAGCGCACTACGAGCCACGTCGAGCCAGTAGGAAATTGCGTGACCGGCAGGAACACAACCGGCACCGGGTTTTCGGTTAGGCTGTTGTATTTTCCGTCTTGTGCGACGCCCACTACCCGTATGCGCGCTACGTCTCCTTTCTCTTTGTGGTTTGGATTGGGCAGCTTAAAGTATCCGCCGATTGCGTTTGTAACTGAGCCGAATATTTTTCGCGCAAACTCCTGGTTGACAACTGCTACCTGTGGGGCATTTTTGTCGTCATGCCAGGTGATGGTCCTTCCCGAGAGCAGAGCAATGCCGTCCGCGTGAAAGTATTCAGGAGATATTCGGAAAATCGTGGGACTAGCGGCGGCATTCGCTGGTCGCAGATCTGTAGTTCTGTCAGCAAACACCATGGACTCGTTCGCGCCATCACCCAAGGGCACAGCGTCAGCCATTCCCGCCGACTCTACGCCGGGAATAGCCTGGAGGGCCTCAATCATACGCTTTTGCATTTCGGTGCATTTGTCGTCCTTGTACCCGCCGATGCTCAGATCTGTGTCTATCAGCATGGTGTTTTGCGGCTCAAAACCAAAATTGCCATGAAGCGAGCGAATCAATCCACGCACCGCAACCATGGATGAGGTGACGAGAACGGCACAGATGGCAATTTGCATCACCAGCAGCAGATCGCGGACGTTCATGCGACCGCCGACCCGGCCACTTGACCCCAGCTTCACGATTTCATATGGATTCGTGTGTAGAATCTGCCGCACTGGAACGGCCCCAAAGAGGAATCCACTCGCAATCGCCAGGAACAGGGCGACTAAATAGACATTCAAGTCAGGATTCACAGGCACATGGACAGGCCATCTGGAGAACGGGCGCCAGGCGCTCAAAGCATGCAGAAGCCCAATACTGCACCACAATCCAACCGCGCCTCCCACGAGCGAAAGCAGTACGGCTTCGGTAAAAACCTGGCGCAGAATGCGAGTGCGGCTGGATCCCAGCGCAAGGCGCAGAGCAACTTCGCGGGAGCGATCGGCTGCGCGGGCAGCAAAGAGGCCTCCCAGATTGGCACATGCCGCCAGGAGGATCAACCCTGCCAGGAGCATCAATCCGGAAAGAAATGCCTTAATCACGGGCCCAAGATAGTCGCCGTAGAGGCTCGGACGTGCCAAGGCAAAAATCATGTTGCCGTCGTCCTTGGGATACATCTTTTCCAGATCGGCGCCGATTGAGTTCAGATCGGCAGTGGCCTGGGCCACCG
>DATLKS010000608.1:0-4143 GCA_035538255.1 Terriglobales bacterium | reverse complement strand
ATAAAGGTCAAATTCGGGAATCTGCGCGTACCGCAGATAATCGAGCTGCCCCCGTTCAAGCGATCCGATCGTAACCGGCGTGTCCAAGTCATAAAAATCCTTCACCGGCCCGGAGAGATCGAGAACGTCGTCGATAATGCGCGCGCCCTCAGGACAGTAACTCGCGCAGATTATGGCGTCAGAATAGGCCGCACACTCCAGTGCAGAGCGTCTAGCGCTCGGCCAGTCAGAGTAAAGGTGGAGCTCGCAAAACGAGCTGCTTACCAGATCGCGATGGCTCGCGTAATAAGGGACATCCTTTTCATAGAAGTGAACCGTGTGGCCAGCGCTGCAGAGCGCCTTGATGATGGCGCGATATGGCGTAGCGTGTCCATTCCCCCAAGAAGAAGAGATGGTGAGGCCGAAGATAGTGATCTTCACCGCGCTCCTGTAAAAGCTCCGAAGCCACGCAGCTACGAAGCTGGTTCTTACTGGATTAAGAGCTAACAGCTAGCAGGTATTCCCGCCCAAAACTGAGAGCGGCCAGCTTCATTCAAACGTACTTACCTTTCATTGAGATGCAATCCAGTCTCAGCCGTTGGCTGCAGAGCTGGATGGCATGGATAGGCATGGAGATACGAGCTGTAGAAGCTCCAGAGATCCGAAAGCTAAGAGAAAACGAACACGGAGGGCACGGAGGAACGAAGGCGCAGATCCGTGTGGATGCGTTGTATCCCTGTGTCATCCGTGTGAGCAGTTGCACCACCAACCCGCTGACGTTTTCCCCTGGAACCGTTGCGGCTCGGGAGATGACGGTCGTAATTGACGGATACGCTTTTATTAGTGATAATAAATTATCATTATCATAAGATGATAGGAGCCAAGCTGACATGGATCTCTTTGCAAATCCCCATTCAAAAGCGCAGCGCGTCGGAGAAATCAAAGACTTGGTCGTGCGCTCACTTCGTCTCGATTCTGACGCGGCGGTCATGGTGACTGAACTGCAGTGTCAAGAAGAGGATTGTCCTCCGTTGGAAACGGTGATCGCGGTTTTCCCTGTTGCTCGACCCAAGATACAACTCAAACTTCACCGATCGCTGGCGGAGGTCACCGATGAGGAAATCGCCCGCGCCTGTCTGGAATCCCTCTCAGAATCTACAAAAGGAAAGGAATAGAGATGCAAAACAGAACGACGAAGAACAACGGAATTGACCCCGCTTTCACTGCGACCTCGGATGCACGAGTACCGGTTACGATCCTGACTGGCTTTCTGGGATCCGGCAAAACCACCCTGCTCAACCGCATTCTTCAGGAACAACACGGGAAGCGCATCGCGGTTATCGAGAATGAGTTCGGCGAAGTCGGAGTCGATCAGGAACTTGTGATTGGAGCCGAGGAAGAGATCTTCGAGATGAATAATGGCTGCATTTGCTGCACTGTTCGCGGAGACCTCATTCGCATCCTGGGCAATCTGATGAAGAGGCGCGACAAGTTTGACTACATCCTGGTTGAGACCACGGGCTTGGCCGATCCTGGGCCGGTGGCGCAAACATTTTTCGTAGATGACGAGATGCAGTCAAAACTGCGCCTCGACGGCATCGTGACGCTCGTCGATGCCAAGCACGTGTGGCAGCACATTGATAACTCGAACGAAGTGAAAGAGCAGATTGCATTTGCGGATGTGCTGATCCTGAACAAGATTGACCTTGTAAGCCGGGATGAATTGGCAAAGCTGATCACCCGCGTTCGCTCCATGAATGCTGCCGCAAAGATCTATACGACAGAGAATTCCGCGATTGAGATCGAGAGAGTCTTGAATGTTGGCGGTTTCAATTTGGGACGAGCTCTCGAAGTCGATCCGAAATTCATGGAGCCGGAATACCCCTTCGAGTGGAGTGGAATCTACTCCTTGCCTGCGGCCCGGTACACCTACTGCTTGAACTCCGGCCCTGATCCGACGATGAATGTTGCGCTGTTGCCGCTTGAGAGCATTCGAGAGGAATCCGCCGGCGCTTCCCTCATGGATGCGGTGCTGTTGTTTTCGGAACAGCCGGTAAGGATCCGGTCTGGTGAGGCGATTCGTCCCGGTAGGCAGCATTACGAACTTTCGGTGCACGAGCCTACGTCGGAATTCTTCTTTGAGATCCCATCGGCTGGAGCCTATGCGCTCTATACCCAACATAAGCCGGAAGAGTTTAGCGCCACTCTTCCGGCGGTAGCTGCCTCTTCTATCCCGTGCGAGAGAAGGACTACAAACCCGACCATGAACATGACAACGAAGTGACGTCGGTGGGTATTACCACGGCGGGAAACCTCGATAAACGCAAATTCAATAAGTGGATGAGCGAACTCCTGCAGAAACAGGGCACCGACATATTCCGCATGAAGGGAGTACTGAGCCTGCAGGGAGAAGATCGGCGGTTCGTCTTCCAGGGAGTGCACATGCTTTTCGATGGGCGGCCAGACCGCCCCTGGAAAAGTGATGAGCGTCACAACCAGTTGATCTTCATTGGCCGCAATCTCGATCGCTCCCGGCTTAACGAAGGATTCCGCTCATGCTTGGCTTAGCACATACATCAGCCCTAGCGCTTAAGAGCGCTCCGGAACAGTGGAGCGCTCTCGTGGACGATTGCATCATCTCGCTTGCCTGGTCGCCCGATGGCGCGCAGTTGTCGGCCGCCTCCGTCGGCGGGAGCGTTCATATCTTTGACGCGAAATCAGGTGGCGTGCAGCAAGCGTTCCAGGCTCACCGTTTCGGCGCCACCGCTCTTGCCTGGCATCCAGCCGGCGTGGAACTCGCAACCGCCGGCCAGGACGGCAACGTTCGGATTTGGAACTCGCAATCTGGCGAACTTACGCATGAGTTGGAGGGTGGCTCCAGTTGGGTTGAGCACCTAGCGTGGTCGCCGTCAGGGAGATACCTGGCAAGCGCCGCCGGCCGCGCTCTTCGTCTGTGGAGCGCCGATCGAAAGCTGCTTCGCGAATATCCTGAACACTCGAACACCATCGCTGCGATCGCCTGGAGACCTAACACCAGCGAACTTGCCAGTGCGTGTTACGGACAAATTCGCATATGGCGTCCTGATTCGGAAAAGCCGGCGCGGACATTTTCCTGGAAAGGCTCCATGTTGGCGTTGGCCTGGAGTCCTGACGGACAGTATCTCTGCCATGGCAATCAGGATTCAACCGTGCATTTCTGGATTGTACGCAGCGGCAAGGAATTGCAAATGTGGGGATATCCAACGAAAGTACGAGAGCTCGGCTGGGATCGCCGCTCGCGTTATCTTGCTACCGGCGGTGGCGCACAAATCACTATCTGGGATTGCGCCGGGAAAGGTCCGACAAACACCAAACCCGTCGTGCTGAAGTTCCACCAGGCACCATTGAGTCAGCTCGTGTACCAGCGCAATGGACCACTCCTTGCCTCGGGGTGCACAGGTGGGCGCATCGCTATCTGGGACCCGAGCAAGGGCAAGCAGAAGGAGCCACTATTCACGGCGGCTCTATCCTCGACTATTACGCAATTGGCCTGGTCTCCCAGCGGGGAATCTTTGGCTGCCGCTTCGCAGGATGGAAGACTCGCGGTTTTTTCGACCGGCAAATGGTCCAGCGAGGCAATCCGATGATGCACGGTAACCCGGCCAGTCTCGCGGCGGCACTTACAGCTGCAGCTCTCCTGGGAGTGCGTCATGGTCTGGACTGTGACCACATCGCGGCCCTGGGCGACTTTGTCAGCATTGAGAAGCAGGTGGGACATTCGATCCGCCTCGGGCTGTCTTATATCGCGGGCCATTCCCTTGTAATCGCCATACTCGGATCAGCCGCAATCTGCACGCAGCTTGCTTTGCCCGCCACAGTAGATCGATGGATGGAACGTGCGCTTGGCTTTACGCTGGTTGCATTCTCCATCTATATCGGACATTCACTAGTCCGAAGTTCCCCCTCTGACAGCATGTAAAGATCAGATTTTGCCGCATTCAGGCGCATTTTGCGGGGAATTATGTAGTCATGTATTTAGCAATATTATGCTTGACTACACTGCTATTCCGTGCCATCGTGTGCTCATGTACGTCGCCGTCGTCCCCAATCGCAATTCCCCGCCGGCGATCCTCTTGCGCGAAAGCTTCCGCGAGCACGGTAAAGTCCGCAATCGCACCATCGCCA
>DATLKS010000607.1:0-1659 GCA_035538255.1 Terriglobales bacterium | reverse complement strand
GGAAGACCTGCCTGCTGCAGCTTCTGAATCTGAGACCTAACTTCGGCTTCGATTTCATCTGGGTCGAGACGACGAGCGAGAGCCTGGCAGGCGAAATCGACCATGCTCCGGCGGAACTGCGCTTCCCCGCCCGCATTTTTTAACAGTAGGCTAGGGATCTCCTGCGGCGCGCGGAGCGGCCGAGCGTCGACGAGAAGCACATGGCAGCCGACGCTCAGTGTGGGCGCCGAGGCTGCGAGTTCCACGGCTTCGTCAAAGCGCGCGCCACAAGCCATCAGGGTCGCAGAGGTGACGATGCCCCGCCTATGGGCTTCGAGAACGGCGCGATTGATGCCCGAGGTTAGGCCAAAATCGTCGGCATTGACGATGAGTCGGCGCACTCTGGGAGTTTAGCAGCCACCGCGACGACCCAGGGGTGGGTTCGGATGGGATATGGGCACCCGCGCGCCCTGGTTGCGATGGTCAAGGCAAGAGAACGGTCAAACAAGAACCATTTCCGAGGTTGAGAAAAAGAGACCTGGCGTCGGAGAGATCAGTTGGGTTTCAGTGGCATTGGCTGCGCGAGCTTACGCTGTCGCTGATCGAAGGAGTAGAGCGATCCGCCCCGAGCTCAACAGCGGCTGCAAACTGCAAAAGACCGGTCGTAGGCCTGCCTGGCTGTTGCTGCGGTTCTCTCCCCAATCCGCAACCGCGGCGCACAGCATCAATCGTGATTGAATCTACCCGTGCGTCCTCCCGGCGCGAGACGATCGATGTGCTGACAGCTGCGATTTTCATCTGACCGCCATGATGGAAGGTCGGTCATTGGGCATTCGAACCTGAGTTTCGGGAGTGGTGCAGAGAAACTCTCGATACTTACACAGGTCAGTGGGCAAGGATTTCGATTGCCAGAGAATCTCTCGCTTTTCTGTCTCTCCCGCCAACATAATAATCACATCATCCCGACCGGGACTCATATCCAACACGAAGGGATAATGACTGTATGGTTTTCCGCCAATGTCCGCATTGATTACGCCAGGAGCATAGAACATATAGTGAGGCAGATTCATGGTTTTGGGCCCTGGATATCCACGCATAATTGGTGCGATCATGTAGGCAACCCCGCTTCGGGCTGGGTTCGGATACGCGGCAGTCCCAAATCTCTTAATAACCTCTTCGTGAACGCGCTTCTCGTCCATGCCCTCCGCTCTCAGTTCTGCGGCATAGATATAGTCCTGCAACAATGTTTTTGAGCCTTCGGAGTCATAGCAAACTGGCCAAAAGATATCGTCACGAAAGGGACGATCTGGCCACTGCCAATCACTTCGCACCACTATACAACTGATGCCATTTTTTCCTTGACCGCCCAGCACATACCCGTGGGCCGGATCCAAAAGGTAGACGGTGGCGGCGTCTCGCAGATGCGGAGGAGCGGCACTCAAGGCAAAGCGGGTTTCGAGCGTCGCAGGCATTGCTTCGAGCTTGGGCGTTGCAACCCCAGCCATTGGCGTCGGATGTCCAGTTTGTCCCCGACAATTCATGCATGCGAGAGCTGCTATTGCTGCAATGCGGATCAGGAATTTCATACCCATATTCCTTTGCTCTCCAGTGCCCCAGGGGCGGTTGACTATGTGCCCAGCTCTAGCAATGCGCCCGCCGGGCGTCACCGCGATTGCTTCT
>DATLKS010000606.1:0-4141 GCA_035538255.1 Terriglobales bacterium | reverse complement strand
CGCGTTCAGTCCCACTTGGATCGGACTCGCATTGCTGAACGCCCAATTGTGTAAACCGGCGCTCAAATTGAATGTGACGCGGCCACGGTCGACCGGATCGAGTTCTCCGTTCGTCAGACTCGCGGACGAGGGACTCGCCTCGATGTTCGTCCGCAGTAGCTTCCACTGCGTGTCATGTACGCGAAGGTTCGCTGCACTCAACTGACCGGCCAGGCGAGGAGCCGCCATCGAACCCGTGACGCTTCCATTAAAGTTCGCCGTGCCATACAAGCCGAACGGCTGTGCGCCAGGAGCGCGAAACTCATCCGCAATGTTCTCGAGTTCGTGGAGATCGTTCGATTGCATCCGAATCTGCAATACCGAGCGATCGCTTACAGTTCCGTTTAGGTTCAGCGAGGTTTGCGGCAGGCGGATGTAACTGTCTGACAGTACAATTGTCTTGCTGGCGTTTGCGTATGCCCCGTGAATTACTCCGTTTAGGGGAACTGGAGCTGCGTTCCCGTTCGCTGGTGCGATGCTGGCATTAATGGTCGCATTCGCCTTGGCTTTCATGTCATCGAAGGTGCGTCCCCAGGTGGCATCGGCGTCCGCGTTTACTTTGCCATTCAGCTTGACTTGCTTTAGAGCCGGCGAATTCATCATCGATTTCAAAGCGGCAACAGAGACTCCGCGCAGAGCCGCCACCAAATGCGACTGAGATTTGCCGGTCAGATCGCGCACGACCATGTTGCCGGTAAGTTCCCCGCCAAGCAGACTCGCGCCTATGCTCTTCACTTCGAGATTCCCATTCCGGACCGTGTAACGCGCGCCGATATCGCGAACGTCGGTGCGCATCGTCGGCGTGACGACCTGAAGCGATCTGCTGCCCAGACTTCCATCAAGCACAATCAGAGCCAGCATTGCAGTATCCGGCTTCGCCTGATATTCGAGTGAGCCATCGGCGCGCAGCACACCGATCGGCAGCGAAGCATTCTTCAGCGTCTTTCGGAACTGGCTGGCATCGAGCACTGTCTGATAAGTCGCATTCACGTGCGGATGAGCAAAATCAGTGAGCGTTGCCTTCAGGATGAAATGCGAGTCGCCGCTGTTCAGATTGGCGTTGGTTAGCTTGAATTCCTGCGGTGTGGCGTCGAATTGCGCGCTCAGATCGTGTGGAATCGGATTGAAGTTCTCGAGTTTGAGGTGTCCGTTTTTGTAGCTCAGGGAACCGGAGTACCGCTTCTGCGAGGGATCAAAGCCGGCACGAAAGTTGAGATCGTGCAGATCGGCATCGATTACGCTCTTGCGGTTGTTGTAATAGACCTCGCCGTTATCGAGCAGCGCGTGCCTGACGCCAAGATCGAAAATGCTTGTGTTGGTCTTCTGGTTGTTGCTTTTAGTCTGCGGCAGATTGTCGGTGCCGTGTGCGTCAACAAAGACATGGACGACAGGATGGTTCACAGTGGCGTCGTCTATGTACCACGTCTTGCTAAACAATGAGACCACACGAACGCCGAGATGAATGTGGTCAATCGTGAGCAGTGGTGGAGTTGGATACGGATTGGCGCCGTTCACGACCAGGCTGTAAAGATCGAGACTGGGCGAGATGCCGTTGAAGTGCAGCGCAAAGTCCCGAACTTGCACTTGCGTGCCGAGCGCCGCCACCGCCTGCTGCTCAGCTTTCTTTAATACATACTGATGGAAGGATTCGTTGTGCAGCAGAACATAAGTCGTGACTACCGCTGCGATGATCAGGAACAGGACTATTCCTGCGGTCCAGGCGACGACCTTCTTCCATCTGGCGCGTCGGGGCGGCGGAGGAAACCGAAGCGGCTCTTCCGGCCCCTCACGATAATAAGGAGGTAAATTCGGTGCTGCGCTCAAGGCCTGTGCTCCTTCAGAATGCCTGGCCGATTGTTATGAACCACTGAAGTGATTTGACTCCCGGTGGAGCGTTGAAGTTGTAGCCGAAGTCCAGGCGGATCGGCCCGACCGGCGTGGCATAGCGAAACCCCAGTCCAGCAGTATTGGTGTATTGCCCGTGAAATCCGATGGTTCGGAAGACGTTTCCGCCGTCATAGAAGGGAACCACGCCAAGTCCCTGCTTCAGCGGAACCGGGATGCGGAATTCGGAGTTGAGCAGCAAAAGCTGATTGCCGCCTTCAGGTACGGAAATTAACGGGCAGCCGCTGGTTTGGCCGACCGAGCAGACCGGCACCGGACGCTGTGGACCGGCCCCATTCAGGGGGAATCCCCGCAAGGTATTCGCACCTCCGGTAAAGAACTCTTGACTCAGTGGAACGTGGCTGGTGAAGGCGGTCGCGAATCCTACGCGCACGCTATTGGCCCAGATAATGTTGTCCGGAATCTTCTTGTAGTAGGCCGTTTGCGCCATGAATTTGCCGAAATTGAAATTCGAACCGAGAGCGGAGGGATTGAAATCCGCCTCGAAGCTCTCGTAGATGCCCTTATGTGCGTCAAGCTGAAAATCGCGCGTGTCACGTATGAATGTCGCCGACAACGTCGAGAGGCGCACATGCTGATCTCCAGCCGGAACTAATTCGGGAATTATCAGATTGGTCAATCCGGTCTGAGAGTAGTTATAGCGAAGGAAGACGTTCGAAGTTTTGTCTTCATTAACCGGCCGCTGCAGTTGGAAGCCGGCCTGTCCTATCAGTGATGTGAATATAGGATTCTGCGCGTCGTGCTCTCCGCCAATGTTGAAGCTCGACGCCCAGTTGCTCCAGCGGAAATAGGGATCGGTATAGGTGATCTGCCCGCGTTGATCGAGGCGCGAGCCCAATGCAGAGAAGCCAAGCGTCTCGGCACGTCCAAAGAGGTCTTTGCGCGTATATTCGATGAGCGCTCTCGGTCCATAAAAAGTCTGCTGACTGGTCTTGAAATTCTTGTTGAGTCCCACTACGGGAAGCCCTGGCAGAGCCACGGTTCCGCTGGGGATACTGCCTCCACGGTTGATGACGTCGAAGCCGAAGCCGTAGGTTAGGTCGTTCTTCTTGGCTTCGTGAACCTTAACCAGCACGTCTTCCTGCGACTGAGTAGTGATGCGGCGGCGAGGATCGATCTCCGCCCAATCGAAAACGCCTAGGTTGTAAAGCTGGCTCTCGTTGGCGAGCATTTGGTCTTCTCGCATAGGAGATCCGGTGGAAAGCGGGGCGACGCGATTGATCAGCGACTGGTCCGTGCTGATGCGGCCGAGAGTGACGATACTGGCCGTGTGCACCTGCGGCCCCTCCTCGATGACGTAAGTGACATCGAGGTGGTGCTTGTCTTTGTCGATTGGTTTGGCCATTTGCCGGAAGCTGGCGTTCAGATATCCCAGCTTCAGGTAAGAGGCCATCATCGTGTTCCGGTCTTCCTGCACGAGCTTCTGCGAATACGGCTTTCCTTCTGCAAGGTTCAGACCCTTGGGAGCCAGATGCGCAATTGGCTGGGTGTCATTCCCTTGAATGTGCATGGCTTGGACGACGTCGCGTTCGCCTTCGACCACGCGAAACGTAACCAGCACGTTCCCATTCTGGTTATGAACTTCGGGAGTCACCTTGACATCACTGAAGCCCTCCGCGGCGTACAGATTCTGTAGATTCTTCACGCTCGTATGTACGAGATTTTGACTGTAGCTGCCGTGCGAGAGGAAATGCGCCTTCTTAACCGCAATGTGCGGGGTTAGTTTGTCTTCATCGATTGCGCTGTTCCCGGCGACGTTCACGCCTGCAACCTTGTGGCGCGGCCCTTTCACCACCTGATAGGTAACCGTCTCTCCGTTTGTCTGCTGCTGGGTAGTGACATTTACCTTGGCGTCGAAATATCCCTTCGACTGAAAATGCGAGACCAGATTCTTGCGCCCTTCCTGGATGATCTCCTCATCGACGCCGACCTGCTGGTAGATGGGAAGCAGCTTCTTCTTCGTCCAACTCCATACGTGAGCGTTCTGGATTTTGACGTGGTAGAACGGACCGCTCTGCACGCTGAATGCGATGTCTGCACGATTGGTGCTCGCGTTGTAATTGGCGGACATCAACTTCACCTTTGCGTCGAGGTGG
The DNA here is from genome assembly GCA_035538255.1 of Terriglobales bacterium. Lineage (GTDB taxonomy): Bacteria > Acidobacteriota > Terriglobia > Terriglobales > Acidobacteriaceae > Gp1-AA112. The sequence goes on along the minus strand of DATLKS010000606.1, from coordinate 101 downwards.
TCTTGTTTCATCAACGAGTTCTGCAGATAGTTGGTCGCGTTCTGCAGGGTTTTCAAAGAATAGGTTTTACCGGTGCGCACCGATGAATTCCATAAGCGCGC
>DATLKS010000605.1:0-2571 GCA_035538255.1 Terriglobales bacterium | reverse complement strand
CTTGAAGCGAAAAAAGCCCGGCTGGCAAATCGGCCTGCTGCGGCCCGTCTGTTCCTTCGCAGGGCTTGGGTACTCTCAAAGCGCCTATCGGACATCTCTAACAATGTCGGCCCTGTCAAATGCTTTTTGAGCAGACTTCTCAATTCACTCCTGTGAGTGGTCTTGTTCGTTTCGTTCACCGCTGCATCGACGACCAAGGCTCGCTCGTAATCTTGCGGTCGGCTTCAGTCCGACCCAAACATCTCTTCGATCCGTACTTCGAGTCGCGGTAGGGACGCCAGTTGCCTAGCGCCCCCCGCACAGATCCGCACGGGCAGGTTTCCTGCATGCGGTTCTTACCGCAGATACGTGGCGTCGAAGCGCAGGTAGGGATATGGATGAAGGATTTTGGGCCGGGGAAGCCACTGTGCAGCGAAACCAGTCAGGTGCTTCCACGACATCCGGCTTTTCTGACTGCGACGTTGCAGCACCCGCAGCCAGCGTTTGCTCACTTCACGCCGAAAGCGCTGGAGACTAGCGAAATTTCCGGGAACGGCATGATAGTTGAAGTAGCCCTGTATCACGCTCCTCAACCATTTCCCTACTTCCGCCAGCGGCTGATGCATGCGCTTCCTGAGCTCGTCCTTTACCTGTTTCAACTTGGCGAGGACGCGCTTTCGGATACTCTTGCGCAACACGAGGAACTTGCCGTTCTTCCTAGCTTGTCCACAGATGTGGGTGAAGCCCAGAAAGTTGAACGTCTCCGGCTTGCCCTCTCCATGCTTCTTCCGACTTACTGCGGCAAAACGCCCGAACTCGATCAGGCGCGTTTTGTCCGGATGTAGTTCCAGCCCGAACTTCTGCAGTCGTTCCTTCCATTCTTGAAGAAAACACTCCGCGTCGGCGCGATACTGGAATCCCAGAACACTATCGTCAGCGTAGCGGACCACGATCACTTCCCCTGTGGCCCGATGCTTCCGCCAGCGCTGTACCCAAAGATCGAAAACGTAATGTAGGTAAACGTTCGCGAGCAGCGGCGAAATCACCGAACCCTGCGGAGTTCCTACTTCCGTCTTCGACCATTCCCCATCCTCGGATACTCCGGCCCTCAGCCACTTTTGAATCAGGCGAAGAATCCGTCGATCAGCGATCCGGTGCTTGAGAAATTTGACCATCCATTCGTGCGAAATGGCCCCAAAGAAATCACGAATGTCGGCATCCAGCACCCAGTTCACTTTCTTCCTCATGATCCCCATCCATAACGCATCCAGTGCATCATGTTGGCTGCGTCCTGGTCGGAAGCCGTAGGAGAACCCCAAAAAGTCCTCTTCGTAAATCTGATTGAGGACCGTTCCCACGGCGTGTTGAACGATTTTGTCCTCCAGGGCAGCAATGCCCAAGGGCCGCTGTCGTCCATCCGCTTTGGGTATGTAGGCTCTCTTGGAAGGTTGCGCTCGATACGTGCCCCGATGCACACGGCTGTGTAAGTCCTCCAGCCGCTTGTCTAGGCCCGTCTCGTAATTCTTCCATGTCATTCCGTCCACACCTGGAGCAGCTTCCCGCTTTAGGGCGTAGAAACTGTCCAGAAGTAGGACAACGGTGACATGGTGTAAGAGCGCGGTGAACCGTAACCGCTTGTCCTTTCCTGCTGCTTCCCGCACACGGCCCAGCCCGCTCAACGCGTTCCCCCAGCTTTGCATCTGGGACGCGGTCGTCTGCTCCGTGTTCTCCTTGGTCGGTCGTCTTCCCTCCGCACCCTCCGCCGACGGCTTTCCGTCTTTGTTCGAGCACTTCGCAGGTACTATACGACCGTGCGACTCTCCATCAACGTTCATGCTGGACTTGTGGTTCATCACCTTCTCCAACCGGCCCGCTCATTACTTCCTGTCGGGCGTTGATAGAGCCTCCCGGATCTCGCACGTGGAGTTTCCATACATGCGGGGGTCTCTGACCTCGCAGAGTACAAAGGACGCTTGCGGTTACGCGTCCCCCGGTATTGCCTTCCGCCATCATGGACGACGTCGGCACTCTGATTTTTTAACATATCGCGGCTCAATACCCCGCCTGCATGTGCTCCTGTCAACGCTTCGCTTCCAGCCTTGCGACTGTGGGCGCATGACTCGGAGCCGGTGTGGCTCGCTAGGCCTTCACCGTATGGCTCTTTCATCCACACCTCCACGCCGGTTTATCCCGGCGCACCCATGATTACTTCTTCAAACTCCCTTCGCAGGGAGTGGGATGCCCATTCATCTGCTCAGGCGTCTACTTCACGCCATGTCCGGTACCGAGCTGTCCCACGTACGAACCGAACTCGAACGACGGCGAATACGCACAACCATTCCGCCACATCCAGTACAAGCGAACCCCCAGCTTCCGCCCCATCGCTACCTTGGCAATGCTCTTGTGCCGACGCATCGCCAGATGAATGTACCGACGTCGCCACTCCGGATTGCTTCGTGCTGCCGCCTGGGCGGCCTCCACCAGCAGGAATCGCAATAAGGAGTTGCCTTGTTTGCTGATGTGCCCCAGCCGTTGTTTGCCAGCACTGGAGTCTTCACTCGGAATCATCCCTACGTACGTGCCAATCTGCTT
>DATLKS010000604.1:0-1936 GCA_035538255.1 Terriglobales bacterium | reverse complement strand
ATGCAGCCGAATTCTTCCGGGCACTACGTTCGGCGTCTGATGTCTCTACTGCTAATGGAATTCGACACCAGTATGGCCGCTCTTGTCAGCCTCAAAGCGCTAAAGGACGAAACGGTGAAACTGCATCTTCTTCCCTGATATCGGCTCGATCCAACGCCAGATGTGCCAAAAGGCGCAAAACGCGACAGATCACCTTGAAAGTTTGTTCAGCTTGTCGAGCGTGCGCTTCAGGTCTTCAAGCTTCTGCCCAGCTTCCGCGAGCTTGCCCTCAGCTGTCAGGTGCTGGTAATCGGCCAATTCCCTGTCGACTTGCGTGATGAGAGCGTTGAGATCGGCTGCGGGCCACGGCACGGCAGATGACGACGTCCTTTGCGCCGCCTCCGCCGGAACTGTGCTCGCAGTCGTTACCGAGGCATTCATGGACGAAGCCGCTCCTCCGAAAGGGGCTGCCATTGCCGACTCGAAGCTGGGCCCATACGCAAGCCTATCCTGAAGCGCGAGCACGACCAGGCGCAACTCCGGCATCTCCTGTGTGGTTTGCTCGCCTGTCTCGCTCAAGCCGACTTCGGTGGTCACTGTCCACAGGTCCCCACGGTTATAGAACGCCTCTGGGTCCGTCATGTGATACAGCCAATACACTTCAGCTTGCAACTTCAGCAACAACTCAGGGTAGCGAACGTGCTTGCGCAGTCCGTGCGGCATCATAGCCGCGTCCTTGAACAGGCTCGGAAAGATTTGGCGATAGGCATCGATGATGGGATCGTTCGTATAGAAGACGTAAAACGTAGTCGTGCCATCGTAGGCGTCGATGACCACCTTTACGGTGTTTCGCAAGTAATTAATGGAATTGCCGTCGCGACGGTAGTGATTGGAGTATGGATAGCTGCCGGAAACGGTGAATGCATCCATGATCCAGGACAGACGGCCATCATCGCCGAGCACGATGTAAGGATCGGGATCGTAGGTGAGGAAGGGGGCTATTGCCGATACGCGATCGCGCAGGGTGCGGCGCATCAGCAGACGGCTGTCCTGGTTCACGTCATCGCTGAACGGAAGCTTCGCCAGGTCTCCGCGGTCGTGAGCGATGACGGCACGACGTAGGAACCCTCCGAGGACGATGCCGCCGTTGCCCTCATAGGAATTCAGGTTGTTAGTTTCGTCCTGGGGATAATTGAATTCCTTCTGCCGTGTCTTCACGTACACGTCTGTATTGGTCAACTCACCGAAATATATCTCTGGGCGCGTTACCTTCAGGGTGTGAACCGTGCTCTGGACGGGCATATTGCTCAACAGCAGCGTGGGCAGCCCCTCCGATGTGAACCCGTTGTGACTGGGTTCATCGTCATGCCATACCCGTGGGTATAGATCAGCTTTTCGTTAATCCAATTGCGGCTACTCTCCGGAAGTTTTTCGATGTTCAGTTCGCGCACGCCGAGCATCACTTCACGGGTTGTGCCGTCAATTTCATAGCGATCAATGTCGATATCAAGGAAATCGTAGTAGGTACGGATTTCCTGAATCTGACGCAGGGTATCTTGGAGGGCGCGCCAGTCCCACAGCCGGATGTTCTGAAGCGTAGCCTGATTATTTCCGGGATCGGCGGCCTCGACCGTGGTCTCAGCAGGAAACTCGCGCAGCGAGACCCCGTTCAATCCATAGGCCTGTCGTGTCAAATCGGTGTTGTAGACAATGTAGGGTTTCTCACGAACCAGTTCGTTCGGTTTGACGATAAAGCTGTTGACGTACCAGGCGACTACTTGGACAGCGAGATAACAGATCGTCGCGGGAAAAGCCGCTGCGACCAGCCAGCGGCCGCGTGGCACCCGCACGGTGTTGAAGAAACCGATCAGCGCGCCGAAAACGAGCGCCGCGCAGACGACGAGCAGCCCTGTGAGGATGACGTGGGCGTCCGTGTAGGTCACACCCCCGAAGATCG
>DATLKS010000603.1:0-6094 GCA_035538255.1 Terriglobales bacterium | reverse complement strand
TACGTTTACGAAGAGGTAGCGGCCACTATCGTTCGTCGTTGTCGTGTGCGCAGTACCTGTAGATGTATCTGTAAGAGTGACCGTGGCGCCAACGACTACGGCACTCGTGGGATCGAGCACCTGTCCAGAAACTGTACCTGTTGCGGTGGACTGGCCAAACGTCGCAATGGCGTTGAGAACCAGCAGTAGAATCAATGTCGTAAACTGTGCGCCGCCTGTCACCGCGCTCAGCCGCTTCAAGCTTCGGACCGGCTGTGGAGTTTGGTTAATGCTTTCGCAGCTCAGAGATAATGTCCAAAACCGAGCGATCTGCCTGATCATGCGTCCCTCCAAGAGAGTCTCAAGTCATTTTTGCGCTGCATAAAATTCCAGAGAACTATGAGAAGAGAGTTCCATGCCAAGTGCGCAATATGCATACTTGGCTCTTATTTGGCCGCGCAGCTTAGCACAGCCAAATAAGCGTTGTCAGGGACAAAATGGGTATAAACGGGCTGAAAAGCCTGAAAGTTTGGATCGGCGACATAAGGGATGCTTATTCAGGGGCGAGTGCAGGTACCTGGCCATCCTCATTTTCGGCCTGACTTGAAACCTAACCGAAATGTTCGCGCAATCACCGCACGACTTAGTTGTTGCTGTCGTGCGTGCCCCGCCGGGCCACCCAATCTCGCTCCTATGAGAAACTGAAAAGGAATGTCTCAGAAGATCCCAGTTGGAATTCTTGGCGCTACCGGCATGGTTGGGCAGCGCTTTATCCAGTTGCTGGAGCGACATCCGTGGTTTGAGGTTGCCTGGGTGGCGGCTTCGGAGCGATCGTCGGGGTTGCCGTACGCGGAGGCCGCACGTTGGAAGTTGAGTACCCCGATTCCAGATCGCGTGGCAAAGATGCGCGTTGCCGACGCCGCGCCCGACGGCGCTCCCAAAGTGATTTTCGCCGCGCTCGACGCCGCCATTGCCAAGGAACTCGAGCCCAAGTTCGCAGATGCCGGTCACGCCGTCATCACCAACTCCAGCGCCTTTCGGATGGACGAAGACGTGCCGCTGGTGATTCCCGAAGTGAACGGCGACCATCTGAAGCTGATCGAGAAGCAGCCCGCGCGCAAACGTAATGGCGGATTCATCGCCACCAATCCAAACTGCTCGGCGATCGGACTGGTAATGGCGATTGCTCCCCTATACCGCCGTTTTGGAGTGGAATCCGTATTTGTCGCGACTATGCAGGCCGTGAGCGGCGCAGGATATCCGGGCGTGGCTTCCCTCGATATTTTGGGCAACGTAATTCCCTTTATCCCAAAAGAGGAAGAGAAGCTCGAGGCGGAGACCAAGAAGCTTTTGGGTGAGCTCCACAATGGATCTGTCCGGCCGGCGGGATTCAAAATCAGCGCGCAGTGCAATCGTGTCGCCGTCGAAGACGGACATACCGAATCAGTATCGATCAAGCTGAGGAAAGCAGCAAATCCAGAAGAGATCGTGGAGGCCTGGACGAGCTTCCGTGCACGCCCGCAGGAGATCGCATTGCCAACCGCTCCCGAGCAGCCGGTGATCTATGACAGCGGCACCGACCGTCCGCAGCCGCGTCTCGATGTGAATCGCGGACGCGGCATGAGCGCCACCGTCGGCCGCCTGCGTCCATGCAGCCTGCTCGACTGGAAATTCACCGTGCTCTCGCACAACACCATCCGAGGCGCGGCCGGAGCCGCCCTGCTCAACGCCGAACTGCTCAAGCACGATGGCTACCTGCATTGAAAACCTGCGGAGTTTCCGCCAAGCAAATGAAGGGGCACGGCTTCAGCGAAGCGGAGCGGTGCTATGAACTCGCTTGAAGTTCTGGGCTTCACCCCTTAGGTTTTAGATTCTTACGCGGATCAAATTGGAATAATGTTTACGCCACTCGCGCTCAGCGCAAAAGCACAGCGACTTAACCCTAGATTGCTTCGAACGTTACGGTACGGCTCGGCTTCGCTGAAGCAGTGCCCCTTCACCTGTCTGGATAACATGCGTGGATGAACAGAACCTTAAGGCGATGCTATCGACGATGACTCACCACAGATCGAAAGAGCGGGCCAAGCGATGATCGTGATGAAATTCGGCGGGACCTCCGTCGAGGACGCGACAGCGATCGACCGCGCCGCGAAGATCGTTGCTGAGAGACGCGAGCGTCTCCCGGTAATCGTAGTGAGCGCCATGTCGAAGGTGACCGACCAGCTCCTCGCCGCAGGCAAAGCAGCCGGGGAAGGCGACCGTGAAAAGGCGCTTCAGCTTTCACGTGAATTGCGCGAGCGTCACTACGCCACGGCCGGCGAGCTGCTCGGCACGGGACTCTTCACGCAGTTCCATTCTGAACTTGAGACCGAGTTTGACGCGCTTGACGAACTGCTGTGCGGCATCGCTGCCGTAGGCGAGCTCACTCCGCGCACGACTGATCTGGTTGCATCGTTTGGCGAGCGTATTTCCAGTCGCATGGTCACGGCGGCTTTTACGCGTCGCGATTTGCCCGCCGCCCACGTCGATTCGCGCATGTGCGTGATTACCGATGGAAACCATACCAAGGCCGTCCCGCTCTTTCCGGAGATCGACCTGCGGCTCGCTCATTATGTAGGCCCTTTGCTGGAGAGACAGCAGATTCCCGTGATGGGAGGATTCATCGGCAGCACGCGCGAAGGCGCCATAACGACCTTAGGCCGCGGCGGCTCGGACTTTACCGCTGCCATCGTCGGCGCCGGACTCGAGGCACAATCTATCGAGATCTGGACCGATGTCGACGGCATGATGACCACCGATCCGCGCATCTGTCCGGACGCGCACCGCATACGGACGATCAGTTTTGAAGAGGCTGCGGAACTCGCGTACTTCGGCGCCAAAGTGCTGCATCCGGCGACGCTTCTGCCTGCGGTGCAAAAAGACATTCCCGTCTTTGTACTGAACTCGCGCAATCCCACCTGTGAGGGCACGCGCATCAGCGCTCGCGGTCCGCAGTGCCGCAACTACTTCAAGGCGATCGCCGCCAAGCGCCACATCACTATCGTTGATGTAGTAGCGACCCGCATGCTCATGGCACACGGCTTCCTTAAAAGCATCTTCGAGGTGTTTGACCGGTACCGGTGTCCGGTGGATATGGTTTCCACGTCCGAGGTCAGCGTTTCGCTCACAGTGGATTCCACCGAGGCCATCCCCGCGATCGCTGATGAACTCGAGAAGCTTGCGGATGTTAAGTACGAGGGACGCAAAGCGATCGTCTGCCTGGTGGGAGAAAATATCCGCGGCACGCGCGGGATCGCCGCCAAAGTCTTCGGAGCGCTGCCGGAAGCGAACGTCCGCATGATTTCCCAAGGCGCGTCGGAGATCAACATCAGCTTCGTGATCGAAGAAGATGACGTGGAAGAAACCGTGCGCACACTGCACAGAGTGTTTTTCGCCGATCCCGATCCGACGGTTTTTGCTTAACCGGTTATTCACCACGGAGCCACCTGGAACTTGAAACGCCTTTCCTGATTACTTGTTTTTCTCAGTGTTCTCCGTGGCTCCGTGGTGAAATAGAACTCAATGAACCTCTTACTCCTCGGACATGGCAAGACGGGAGCGCTGGTCGAGGAGGTCGCGCGCTCGCGCGGGCACTCCGTGCAGGTTCTCACTTCGAAGGAAAACGCACACGCAAGCAGCCTTACTTCCGAACGCCTGCGCTCGGCGGATGCGGTGATTGACTTCACCACTCCAGATGCGGTTCTCGAGAACATTCGAGCATGCGTCCGCGCGCGGATACCGATCGTGGTTGGCACAACCGGTTGGTATCTGCATCTGGCTGAGATCGAGAGCGACGTGAAGGTCGCCAACGCCGCGGTGCTCTACGGATCGAATTTCTCGGTAGGAGTGAACGTATTTTTCGAGATCATCGCCGCCGCCGCGGGCGCCGCCGGACATGCATACGGGCTCAAAATCGTGGAGCGGCATCACGCGCAAAAGAAAGATGCTCCCTCAGGCACGGCAGTCTCGATGCAGCGTATCGTCGGAGAAGTTGCAAACATCCAACCTGAAATCACTTCAGTACGCGAAGGAGATACGGTCGGAACTCACGTGCTGCTGCTCGATTCCCCAAATGACACCATGATGCTGGTGCACGATGCCAAGAGCCGCAGAGGATTTGCCGAGGGCGCCGTCCGCGCCGCCGAGTGGCTGAAAGGAAAAAGCGGGTTCTACGACTTCAGAAAGGTGTATCGGGAATTGCCGGTGTGAAGAGCAGCACTCAGCTTTCAGCACTCAGCTTTCAGCACTCAGCTTTCAGCCACGTACCATCGCGACGCGAAGAAGGATCTAGGTTTGCTCTCGACATGTAACTGAGCTCGGGTCTTTGAAACGGCTAAAGTGGTACGTGGCTGAAAGCTGAGTGCTGAATGCCGAGTGCTGGCTTTTCAGTCCATCGAGCACGCGCCTGGGCCACGCGGGTCGCCGCAGCTTCCACACGCTCCGGAAGAAGGCGCGAAGCTCTTCTCAGAAGCTCCGACAGCAAATGCTGAAAGCTGCTGCTCGAGTTCTTGGCTGGAACACGCAGGACAGACTGGCGTTTCCGCGCCGCGCACCACCACCTCAAAGCGGCGGTCACATTCTTTGCAGATATACTCGAAAATAGGCATAAAACCAGGTTATAGGTTATACGAAATAGGGTATAGGGTATAGGGAACAGGAGCCCGGAGTAAAACAGAAATCGACGTCCGGGCTGTTGGTGACCATGTTCCGTAATCGCCCTCAAGGCGACGTCCCTTCGCACGAAATTCCCTGTCCCCTGTAACCTGTTCCCTACGAATGGACGTCTCCTCGGAATACAACTTCATTCCGCGGCGTGGCCTGCGTCACGCACATCTACAGACCATCGCGGGAAATTTTCTACCCTGCACTAACCTGCTTCCACGCGGCGAGCGGCGGCGGTTTATCGTCGATGAGCATCGTTCTGGTGCTCAAGTAGCGGTGGAGTGCGTCTGCCATTGGCAGCCCAATCACCGCTCAGCCATGGCGGTGGTAATTGTGCACGGCCTGGAAGGATCGGTGGAGTCGCAGTATGTGATCGGCACCGGCAGCAAGGCCTGGGCCGCCGGCATGAGTGTCGTGCGCATGAACATGCGCAACTGCGGCAACACCGAGACGCTCACGCCGACGCTATATCATTCGGGCTTGTCGACGGACGTTGGCGCTGTTGCCGAGGAACTGATTAAAGAAGATGGACTGGAGCGCATCGCCATCGTCGGCTTCTCGATGGGCGGCAATCTTGCTCTAAAGCTTGCCGGAGAGTGGAGCGACCAGGCTCCTCCTCAAGTCAAGGCGTTTGCGACTGTGTCCCCTGCGATGGACCTGGCGGCATCGGCCGATGCTCTCCACTCCTGGCGCAACTGGCTTTACGAGCAGCGCTTTCTGCGCGGACTCCAGCGAAGATATAAGCGCAAGGCAATGCTGTTTCCCAGCATCTACGACTTGGCGCATCTGAGGCGGTTCGCCAGCATCCGCGAGTTCGACCACCAGATTACAGCACGCTACGAGGGCTTCGCCGGCGCCGACGATTATTACAATCGCGCGAGCGCCGCGCGAGTTCTTGACCGCATTCGCGTTCCCACTCTGGTCATCCATTCGAGCGACGACCCGTTCATCCGCGTGCTCCCGAAAACGCGCGCCAAGCTGGCCGGCAATGGCGCAATTAGGCTCGTCGAAACCGCCAGTGGCGGCCACTGCGCCTTTCTTGCCGAAGCAAACGGCTATGACGGACGCTGGGCCGAAAGAACGGTTGTGAGTTTCATTGCGGGAATGTAAGTAATACCGCTCGCACGTTTGTCCCTAAAACTCCGCGTCTTGTCCCTCAGCTCTGGAGGATGCCGGTGGGGATGGTAGGTGGGAAAAACCAAGCAGAATGCCAGAATTCCGGGAGCATGTCTACCAAAAAACATATCCCCCGCACCCATGAATCCAATTTCCGGAAGGTCTGCACCTTGTAGCAGAATCGCAAACAATTGCATGCAAAGCAGATAATCGCTCCCCGTAAATGGCACCAGGATTGCGATTTTCTCCCAGTTGCGTCCCCGCGGACTGCAGCTAATCCCTCCCGGCAAACACAAAT
>DATLKS010000602.1:0-7834 GCA_035538255.1 Terriglobales bacterium | reverse complement strand
TCGCTTCAGCCAGAGCGGGAGCATCGTTGATGCCGTCACCCACCATTGCGACGGTATGCCTGGTCTGAACGACCTCGCGAACATGCCGCAATTTCTGTTCCGGAAGCAATTCAGCGTGCACCAGCGTTACGCCGAGCTTCTTCGCAACCGCCGCGGCGGAAGGCTTGCTGTCTCCCGTCAGAAGTACAATCGCCAGCTTCATGGCTCGCAAATCACGCACCGCCGATCCCGCTTCGAGACGTACCTGATCGCTGATGACAATCGATCCCAGCAAGGTACTGCCGGAGGAGACAAACACCTCCGAAACGCCGTCCAAATGAACGGGTTGTGGCGGCTGTAGTCCGCGAATTCTCATCATCGCGCCGCTTCCAACTGCAGTTTCAGTGCCGTCGATCACCGCGCGCACTCCACGTCCCGGCTCATAGGAGAAGCTGCTAGGCTCCTTGACCTCAAGACCTTGTTCAAATGCGCGCCTGACAATCGCGCGTCCGATAGGATGTTCCGAACGAATTTCGGCAATCGCGGCGGTTCGAAGCACGTCGGATTTGGGAATGCCGTCGTTGGCGTTGATCTCTACCACCTCAGGAATGCCGAAGGTGAGAGTGCCGGTCTTATCAAGCATTACCGTATCTACAGCGGCCAGAACCTCCAGATAGCGTCCGCCTTTGATGATGGCTCCTTCCTTTGCAGCGCGTCCGATGGCCCCAAGAATGGCGAGCGGAGTTCCCGCAGCAATTCCGCATGCGCCTGCAACGATAATGACTGAAATTGCTGAGCGGATATTATGCGTAATCGCAAACGTAAGGACGGCCGAGCCCAGCGCGAAGTACACCAGATAGCCGGCCAGGCGGTCCGCTGTTCTTTGAATAGGAGCTTTCGAGCGTTCCGCCTGCTCAACTGCCTCGATGATTTTGCCGAAGCTGGTATCACGCCCGACATTCTCAACGCGAACGTGCAACGCGCCAGACTGGTTGATCGTCCCAGCAAAAACAGTTTTGCCTTGCGACTTCTCCACCGGCATTGGCTCACCGGTAATCGCCGACTCGTCGACAAAGGATGTTCCGGTTTCCACGCTGCCGTCCACGGGAATACGGCTGCCCGGACGAACGAGTATCAGGTCGTCGCGCTCGACGCTTGCGATCGGAACTTCGGTGATCTCGCTTGCGCTCACCAGGTTCGCCGTTTGAGGAAGCAGGTCCAGCAGATCGCGAATTGCGGTACGTCCGCGACCGACAGTAAGTCCTTCCAGTACCTCGGCCGCGAGGACAAACGCAGTGATTACCAGCGCAGTAAACAATTCTCCAATGAGTAGTGCGGCGCAGAGAGCGATGGTCATGGAAAGCTCCATGGTCATCTTCTTTTCGAGAACGTCCTCGAGAGCCTCGCGCGCAATTGGATACACACCGAAGAAAACTCCCACCGCGCCAACGACATTGAAATATGGAAGGTGAAATCCTACGTAGACAGCACTCAGAGCGACGAATGCGATCCGGATCAGATCTGTTCGCTCGATCTCATGCCCGTGGCCATGATCATCGTCGTCTTTCGCAACCGGCGGTTCCGGCGAGAGCGGCCGGCGCACCGCAATCTGCTGCTCTGTTTCATGTTTCAGAAGTGTTCTCGGCACTCTGATTTCCTCCGCGCTTTGCGGCAGTATATACCTAGGGGGGATATGCCATATTTGGCATTCGAACGTCTATAATGCAGGACAAACTGGGGGAGCACGCACCATGCCAGTGGCAGTTGGCCTGCATCAATTCTTTAAAAGCGAGCCCTGGTATCGACGAATTGCTTATGGGCTTATGGCACTGCTGGCGCTTCTATATCTGTTAGCTCAGATCGCAATGGTCGTTTTGTGGTTCGCCGGTCAAGGACAGTTGGACACCGTCTGAACTTACAAGCTCGTTGAGGATAGATGTAGAAGGGGCTATGCGAAGGGCTCTACTTTAGATAAGAGCGCACAACTTCAATTACATCCTCTACATCCCGCGTACGTGAGCCATTTGTCCCAACATGGCACCGGATGTGATCTTCCAGGACTTCAGACATTAAGCTGCTCATCGCGCCTCTGGCGGCGGAAATAGCGTGGAGAATCTCAGAGCAGTCCTTCTCGCCATCCAAAGCGCGCTCGATCGACTCCACCTGACCGCGAATGCGGCGGACCCTTTTTAGCAACTTCTCCTTCTGCCGGATCGTATGTGACATCGCGCACTACTATCGAAGTGATATCTTAGTTCCAGTGCCGAATCTCTGGAATTGTGGATCTTCAATCATTTTAGCGTTTAAAAAGCATTTGGGACGAAATCGCTGAAGCGGCCCCGAGGGCATAGAAGCCCTGCTATGTTCTTAAACAGCGACTATCGAAGTAACCACATGGATCTTTGCGAAAGGAATTCGCAGACAGGCCTGGCCAGAGCTTGCATAGTCTGGTTATGCACCGTGCTGCTTGCTCTTGCAGCCTTTGGCGAATCCTTCCATCAGCATTCCGATGCCGGCTCTTCCGAACAGAATTGTCCTATTTGCATCGCCGCCCACTCGGTTGCTCCACCGGCGCAGGTAGTCAGTCTTGCGACTGCGCCCACGCGGTGTGTGCGCTTGCTGTCCATAACTGCCCCACTTTTTCCGGATTCGCAATCGGTGCTAGCTCTTTACATTCGGCCACCTCCGGCCGCTTCTACTTCCGCCTGATCTGACCGTTTTTCAAACCGAAAACGTCGGCCTTTAACGAAAGGGCTCCCTTAGAGTAGCGAGCACTTCGGCATTTTTTATTGGCGGCAAGAATTCAAGAGGAAGGATTCTGAAAATGCATCATAGTTTTCAAACGACATTGCGTACTTGTCTGCATCGCAGTTCATTTTTACCGGTTTTAGTTGCCATTTTTATTGCAGCAGGAGTTTTGTTCTCTACACGCGCAAACGCCCAGTCGAGAAGCTACACTTCGGTAGAGGGCACAGTTGTTGATCCATCCGGCGCTGTGGTACCGGGTGCAGTTGTCGAAATTCTTAATCCAGTCAGCCAGTTCCAGCGCTCAGTGACTACTGACAGCTCCGGCGCTTTCAGCATTCAGAACATTCCTTTCAATCCCTACCACATGACGGTCACGGCAACTGGCTTTTCGCCCCATGTTGAGGACGTAGATTTGCGATCGCCGGTCCCGGTGATTAAGAAAATTACTCTGCAGGTCGGAACGGCTGTGCAGACGGTTACGGTAGAAAGCAATGCGGCGGACCTGCTGGAAAACGATCCCACTTTCCATACTGACATTGACACGAACATTATCGAAAAGCTTCCGCTGGAAAGTGCCTCGTCATCAGTCAGCTCTCTGGTCACTCTGTCCTCGCCTGGGATTGCGGCCGATTCGAATGGTCTCTTCCACGGAATTGGCGACCACGCGGAAAATTCATTCTCCGTAGATGGACAGCCGATCACCGATCAGCAGAGTAAGGTTTTTTCTAATCAGATTCCTCTCGATTCCATTCAGTCGATCGAAGTAATTTCTGGAGCTCCACCGGCTGAGTTCGGCGACAAAACCAGCGTAGTGATTCAGGTAACTACGCGTTCGGGCCTGGGCAACAATGAGCCACATGGCAGTGTGTTCGGCTCATACGGGACCTTTGGAACCAGCAACGCCGGCTTTGACCTCGCTTACGGCGGGGCGAAGGCGGGAAACTACATTTCCGTAAGCGGACTCAATACCGGTCGATTCCTGGATCCACCGGAGTTCACGGTGTTGCACGATAAAGGCAACGAAGAAAACATCTTCGATCGCGTAGATTACAAGTTCTCTACCGCCGATTCCATGCAGTTGAACCTGGGCTTCACACGTTCATGGTTTCAGACGCCAAACTCGTTCGACGCGCAATTCCATCCGAACGACGTGAATCCGGTGACCGGAGCTCCGCTCGGACCAGCCGATCAACGGTCCCAAATTAAGACTTTCAACATCGCTCCCTCGTGGACACGCCTGATCAGTTCGAATTCGGTCTTTACGCTGGGCGCCTTCGTCCGGCGCGACCAGTTCAACTACTATCCAAGCGGGAATTTTTTTAACGACCTCACCGTCAATTCAAGCTTCGGCGCGAATCCAATTGGAACCTCCAGCATTGGGCAGGATCGCAACCTCACCAATGCAGGCCTTCGTTCGGACGTGAACTACACGAAGGGAATCCACAACATCAAAATCGGAGCAACGTACCAGCACACATTCCTGAATGAGAGTGACACCCTGGGCATCGTCGATCGCAATTATCTGGCGAATACTTTTGGGTGCCCGAATGGCGCTCCCGCTCCCGATCCGTGTGCGGTCCTGCCGCCCTTTGATTTGACTGCTGGAGGGCATCCATTCACCTTTAAAGGCCACACCGACGTTAAAGAACTGGCTCTTTACCTCCAGGATGCAATCACTAAAGGTAATTGGCAGGTGAATCTCGGATTTCGCGGCGACTTCTATAACGGTCTTGTCAGCCACAAGGAGCCCGAGCCGCGCCTTGGGATCGCTTACAACATCAAGAAGACGAACACGATTCTTCGCGCCTCCTATGCTCGAGTTCTCGAGACGCCATTCAACGAGAATCTGATCGCCTCCAGCGTTGGCTGCGCCAATGCTGTTTTGAGTCCGCTGCTTGGCTGCTCCTCATTCGACCTCACGCCTGTGAGACCGGGATGGCGCAACGAGTTCCACGCGGGTCTGGAACAGGCGTTCGGAAAATACCTCGTGGTGTCGGGTGAGTACATCACCAAGTACACCCATAATGCCTATGACTTTAGCGTCCTGGGCAACACGCCGATCACCTTCCCCATTGGCTGGACCAGGTCGAAGATCCCCGGTTATGCAGGCCGGATCAGCGTGCCCAATTTCCATGGCTTCTCAGCGCTTGTGGTAATGTCCAGCGTGGCCGCGCGCTTCTTCTTCCCGCAGGAGAGCGGGGCGGGAGCCGTACCTGCGCCTGCCGCAGTGTTTCGCATCGATCACGACGAGAAATTCAACCAAACTACCCACCTCCAGTATCAAATTGGGAAAACAGGACCGTGGCTTGGGTTCAATTGGCGCTATGACAGCGGATTGGTCGCTGGAAAAGTGCCCTTTGCTCCGCCCAGCGATCCGCTCTCGAACATTGATCTGACTGGCTTCACGGCCGATCAACAGTTCCAGGCAGGCTTCTTCTGCGGATCTCAGCGGGCAACTCTAAGCAGCCCGCTTACGATGTGCAGTCCCAATCTGTTCGGATCTACGCTTGTATCTATTCCCGCTCCGGGAACACAAAACGACGACAAGAATCCCGCTCGCATCCGGCCGAGGAGCCTCTTCGATGTCTCGGTTGGGGATGACAATTTGTTCCGTGGCGATAAGTACAAGTGGAGTTTGCAGCTCACCGCCATTAACATCACGAATAAGTATGCGTTGTATAACTTCTTGTCCACCTTCAGCGGAACGCACTACGTAACACCGCGCGCTCTGACTGCCCAGGTGGGATTCCACTTCTAACATTTGTTCATCCAGCCGAGGACTTCGGGAGAGCGCTCGATCGGGCGCTCTCCCGTTGCCCACGCGGACGGTGCGGTTGGCTCCAGTCGGATGGCTATTTCCAAGCGGGATGATTGCTGTTCCTTCAGCAAGCCTCTTGGTTGGTTCAGCAAGGCTCTATGCAAAGATATCTGAGATCTCTCCCTGCGGACACTCTGGGCATCAGCGCTTCGGGTGCCTGCATGGTGCACTGCGCGCTTACTCCCTTACTGCTCGCACTGGCGCCCGGACTTGCGCATTACGTTCCAGGCGACGAAATCGTCCATCGGTCGCTCGCAGCCCTTGTTCTCTCTGCTGGAGCGCTCGCGCTAGTGCAAGGATACCGAGTGCATCGCAAGCGGATCGTGCTGCTTGGCTTCGCCGCCGGATCAATGCTTGTGTTAGCAGGAGCGACTGCGGGGCGGCTCCTGGGCTCGCATCTGGCTGAGATATTCGTCACAGTCGCAGGCAGCGCGTCGATGGTTACGTCCCACTGGAAGAACCGTGCATTCTGCCATGCGTGCGGCAAGTGCAGTCACAAGTAAAACCAACCGCGCTGGTCCGGTTCATGTGAAGTCTGGCGAGATCGCAAGGCTGATTGGACGCGTGCGATAAAGCCATGCCGGTTCACGCCGAAGTAATGATCTTCGCGGCGTGGGCGTTTCTCACTGCTCTGATGGCCGCTGGTGTGGCAGCCGTCAGCGGCTTTGGCATCGGGAGTCTGCTAACGCCGCTTCTCGCTGCCCGTTATGGGACGAAGCTGGCAATCGCAATTGTTTCCATTCCGCATTTGATTGCAACAACCGCACGTTTTGTTGGCCTGCGGTGACGACTCGATCCAGCCATCTTTCTGAATTTCGGAATCCTGAGCGCTGCCGGCGGATTGCTGGGAGCACTGCTAAATGCGAAGGCGAACAGTCCCATATTGGTGATAGTCTATGGCGGCTTGCTTGTGTTCGCCGGAATTTCCGGTCCGAGCGGGCTCGTGGATCGAATGCGCTTTGGGCGACGGATGGCGTGGTTTGCAGGAGCGCTATCTGGATTCTTCGGCGGATTGGTTGGCAACTAGGGCGGGATTCGCTCGGCGGCTCTGCTGGGCTTTGATATTCAAAAAGAAGCTCTGGTCGCTACGGCTACGGCCATCGCGCTGATTGTGGACGGCGCGCGCATGCCGGTCTATCTCGCTGTCGAGTGGCGAGGAATCCTGAGCGCATTCTGGCCTTAATCATCGTCGGTGTGCTGCTCGGAACGCTTTGCGGCGTTCGACTGTTGCGGAGAATTCCGGACACGATTTTCCGCAAGCTGCTCAGTATTTTGATTCTCAGCTTGGGAATTTATATGCTCGTCCATGGATTCCGGATGAGGGGTGAGGCATGAGCAATCGGCTGAATCCACCGATCTTCATAATACGGCTGCTGGTAGGGTGGGTCTTTGTGGTCGAGGGCATTCTCAAATTCTTGCTGCCTGACGAACTGGGCGTCGGCCGGTTCTCCGCCATAGGCATTCCCGCACCTCATCTCATGGCTCCGTTCGTCGGAGTAGTAGAGTTCGTATGTGGCCTCATGGTGCTGGTTGGTTTTCTTACCCGGCTGGCGGCGATCCCTTTACTTATCGACATCAGCGTCGCGATTCTCTCAACCAAGATTCCCATACTGCTCGGTCACGGTTACTGGCACTTCGCCTTGCCCAAGCTGAAGCACTATGGGTTACTTAGCATGCTGCACGAGGCGCGGACCGACATCTCGATGCTCCTGGGCTTGATTTTTCTGCTGATCGCCGGCGCAGGACATCGCTCCTTCGAGATACGAAGAGGCTCGAAAAACACAAATTGATATCGAGAGTGAGAGGACGAGGCGCCCGTAGTGGCGCGAGCTTGACGTGTCTTTCGCCGACGCTCTAATCTTCGTATCCGATTCGAACAAGGAGGAGGGATCCAATGCGAAGCAGGAAGTTGCAAGCCACATTTACGCTCTTGATGGCGGGCCTTACAGTCAGTTTTACGCTCGCTCAAGAGCCCGGTTCTCGTCCGGAGATCGTCAAGTCCACAACTGGAGCGGCTAAGGGAACTTGGAGACTCAACACGGAAAAGTCAGACTTCGGGCAGATGCCAATGCCGAAATCCATGCAATTGGTTGTGACCGAAGACAGCGACAAAGCTGTGAAGTGGCACCTTACCGGAACCGGAGCTGACGGGACGGCGATTCACGAAAGCTTTGAAGGCGCTGCTGACGGCAAACCATACCCGGTTACAGGTGATCCAAATGTGTCCACCGTCGCCTACACGCGCAACGGAGATAGCGTAGACAGCACGGCCACAAGGAAAGATGGAGG
>DATLKS010000601.1:0-1808 GCA_035538255.1 Terriglobales bacterium | reverse complement strand
GTAAGACGGCGCAAGCTCGATCGCCAGTTCATAACACACCAGATTCCAATAGCCCGGCGGCATCGTGAAGTTGGTGTTATAGGCCGTAGGCTCTACGATGATCTGGCGCGACTGAATCAGGACGTTATTGACCGCCGTGGGGATGGGCCAGAAAAAGATGCTTCCCAGGGGCCAGTCAGGCTCGTAGTAATACTTTGTCGGGAGATTTGAGGTCAATTGCTTGACTCGCTCCGCCGCCCACTCATCCTTGTTCATCCGGTAAAGGGGCATTTCGGTATTTGGAGCGCTGTTAACCAATTGCAGGCCGATAGTGGGAATTTCGACCGGCCTTTGGCTAACAGAGAATGTAGGGACAGGGGCGCCTGCGATGGTCGGGCCGATGGTGTGTGGATTCAGATTCGCGACTAGGGCAAAGGACACAAACTGCGAGGCGAAGACCATCTGCCGCTGCGCATTGTAGGTGTCGATCAGCCTTTGTAGCTTCTGAAGCACCCACGGATTGTCGTCATTCGACACCGCCTCTCCCGGCGCGAGTGCGCCGATCTCCTGCAGTGCGGCCGAGATCAGTGCCTCGGCCGTGACTGTAATGGAATTCGGACCTGCCATTATTCAGCCTTGCGTGGCCGCCCGCGGCGGCGGCGCTCTTCCACCTGCTCGACTTCAGCCTGATAGGCCGCCGACAGAGCTTCGACGCGCTCTTCGGAGAAATCCGGAGCCTGTTCACTCCAGCCAGCGGCAAGCGCTTCCTGCAACTGCTCCTCCGACTGCACCATGAGGCTGATGACCTTGGCGGGAACATGAAACACATCCATGCCAAAGCCATTCCGCGAGGGTCTTTCTTCGTCATGGGCCGGGTGGCTGTTGACGAGGTCATAGACCATCATCGGGAACTTCTGAAAACGGTATGGCTGTTTGGGTGGATTGTTGAGATCAACGGTCTGAATCGGCTTGCGATCGGAGTCGTGCTGTTGCACGATCTGTCGCATGCGCTCAATTTCTTCGGGCGTGAGGTTCATGGGAACTCCGTAGATAGATGCAAGCTGCTCTTGCCGCTGCTGCCTGGTGAGGTTTGAGGGCCTATAGAGGCTCGGCTCGGGGATGGGCAAGGATTACTCCTTGACTGGTTCCTGCTCGGGCTCCGGAATATGCTGGCTCCAGCCGTTAGCCAGCGCGCTTTCCAGTTGGGCTTCGTCGTGCACGGCCTTCGTGTGCTTGCCCTTGTAAACGTGCTGCGGGAATTTCTCGAACTTGTAAGGCGCGTTGACGTGCGCGTGCTTGGCGCTGTTGGCGCCCTGCGATTTGAACCCATGTGGATCGTGCTTGGCATTCTCTTCATGAAGCTTCTGAAAAACGTCCATATCTCTCTCCTTGAAAAACAGGGGCGCCCGAAGACGCCCCATTGGGTTAGAACTGCACGCAGTAAGAACCGGCCGCAACGGTCAATGTGCCCGCGCCGTTGGACGCAGCCTGCAAGGCTACGGTTCCGGCAGTGGACCCATTGATGACGGTCAGGTTCACATGCGCTACGTAGTTAGTCGTGCCAGCGCCCAGCGTGCCCAGCACGGCGTTGCTGGAAGAGAAGGCAGTCACAGCCGCATCAGCGTAAGCCGCCGCGCCTGTACCTCCGTCTACCGCAAGCAGCACCGAAGTCGGCGAAGCGGGTCCGGTCACCTGGAATTTCGGGCCCGCCGTTGTAGCCGATCCCTGAAAAACCAGGTTGCAGGTCATGCTGTAGGTGTGGTTTGCGACCACCGGAAACGACATGTTAGTCAATGTCGAAAAGGTGGTCGTAGCGTTGGTGTAAGCCG
>DATLKS010000600.1:0-4265 GCA_035538255.1 Terriglobales bacterium | reverse complement strand
AAGACGGAATCGAGAGGCTCGGATCGAATAATGCCCCGGTTGGCCTGCTGGAATTCATGGAATACGATTCTCGCAAAATCGAATTGCAGCCGGGCGAGAAGATTATCCTGGTCACCGACGGCGTCACCGAAGCTGCAAATTCAGCCGATGACATGTTCGGCGACGAAAACCTCGAAGCAGCAGTGGCAAGCGATGACGCTTTCGAATCCGTCTTCGCTCAAGTCAGTTCCTTCTGCGGCGACACTCCGCTGAACGACGACTGCACGGTCGTCGAGATCGCGTTTTCCGGGATGGACGGGGAAGTTCAATCCAAGAAAATGGCGATGGCCGCAGCGAGCTAACGCATCCAGGATCATTCGTTGTATCTATGACATAGGTGGAAGCCCCCGACTTCTACTTGGTGGAGCGAGGCTTTCCAAGCCTCGCGGCGACGAGGACCCGCCCAAAATCACGCGCACACCGAGGAAGAACTTTTTGCCCGTTGCCTAGAGCCGTTTCTGCGGCACTCATGTGGGCTGGAATGCGCTGTAAGCTGTTCATCCGTCCATGAAGACCAAAAATATTGTCACGCTGATCGTAGCCAGAGAGAATCCGTCGTCGGTGGTGCACTCCGCGCGCACGGCAGTCGCGGCGGTGGTTTCGCTGTTAGTGGCGCGCCTGCTGCGCCTGCCCGAGGCGTACTGGGCTTCGATCACGGCACTTATCGTGATGCAATCGACCTTCGGGGCAGCACTCTCGATATCCGTGCACCGCTTTGCCGGCACAGCCGTGGGCGCGGCATTGGGAGCCGTGGCGGCAACTTACTTTCACCGCAATGTCGTCGCGTACGGCATCCTAGTGTTCCTAATCGGACTTCTATGCGCCGCGCTGCGCATAGAGCGGACCGCATATCGTTATGCGAGTATCACGCTTGCCGTCGTTATGCTGATTCCGCGTACCCAAGGTCCGTGGACAACCGCCGCGCATCGCTTTGTCGAGGTCTCTCTCGGCATCGTGGTGGCGCTCGCGATAAGCGCCGTCTGGCCTGAGCGACAGACCATCACGCAAACTGTCAGCACGAAGCAAGTTGAGGAAAAAGCGGCGACCTGAGGACAGCTGCCAGCTCGCAGCTTCCAGCTATCAGCCGGGAATCGATTTCACCGAGAGCCATTCGGGTACGAGTCGCGCAAGGGGCAGCCTCTTTCACGCGAGGCTTAGAAAGCCTCCTTCCTGCGATTAGCACTTTGGGACTTCCAGCCAAAGACAAGCTGGTCCGCTGCAATGAAGTTCAGCAGCGAGCAAACCAGCACCGATACTGCATTCGCGGCAAGATACGGAAGACGACATATCTCGACCAGCATCCAGGTGAGCGCCAAATTGCCGGCAATGGATATCAAACCATTGGCCAGATGAAAGCGAATTAGCCGCCGAAGCGATCCCTGCCGCGACGGCAGCGTGATATCAGCCCAGCTAACACGCTCATGCCAGACAAAATTGTGCAGGACGGTGACTTCCACCGCGAAAGCAGTTGCGAGCAGATACGGGAATCCCAAAAAATGCTTCAGAACAAACAGCACTGCGAGTTGAACCACAAATCCAAGAATTCCGACCAGGTTAAAGATTCCCCAACGCTTCCAGACTTTCACTGCAGCCTCTCCGCGTTGTAGAGCAGTCTTCCGTGTCGAATAGAAGACATTATCGCAATGCCGATCATGCCGGCTCCGGCGATCACGGCTCCAAGATCGAAGAGGCTCAGCGCCAGCCCAAAGGCATGAACTGATGGTTGAAAAAATAGATATAAGTTGCCGGCACAAAGCAGGATACGCAGCTCGGTTGGGCCAAACTGGAAGTAGGACATCTCGAATTGACCGAGCGAGTACGTGGCCAGGAAGATTTCCGAAGAAAGCAGCAGATAAGACACCAGCAGCCAGACGGCGAAAAGTGGCTGCATGTAACCGGAGAGTCCGATTCCTGCCAGCAGCGCCGTAACTCCAAAGCAGTCGATAACATGATCGACATAAAAACCATAGCGTGGACGCTGGCGATTTCTGTACCGCGCGAGCGTTCCATCGAGGCTATCTCCCAGCCAGTTAACCGCGAGGAAAAAACACGCCAGAGGCAATCCATATTGCGTGTAGCGGCATACGGCATATGACGCTCCGGCTAGGAACATCCCTATCGACCCAAGCATCGTAAGATGATCGGAATTAATGCTCTTCGGCGTCCGTGCCGCCAACCGGAGGAGCAGCTTCTTCTCGGCTCTGGTGATGAAGCTCTGCTGAATTCTGGTGGCTTCCTGAAAGGTCGCCACGCCGTTTCCTTCGATCCTGAGTTGCACTTCTGACATCTTCAGCCTCCCGTTGCAACAATTTCGCGGCATTCCAGTCCGCGAATTTTCCCGATTTGAGGCTCTGAAGCGCAAAACAACAATGCACGATTGCTCCGCAGAAGATAAATTCGAGATAAATCGACAACTCTCGTAGATCCAGCAGATTAGCGAAATTCTCTCCCGCCCGTGGTCCTCGGCCTAACCAGGCTTGCGCAGCAATTTTCCTCGTTCAAGCAAATATCGAGCCGACATCTGCTGCATTTCCTCCCGCCTCTAACCACGTAGTTTCAGTTTTCGTGGACGAAATCCTTCGGAGTCTCGCATGGCATTTCCGAAAGTAGTCGTTGTGACAGGAGCATCGGCCGGAGTCGGGCGGGCCGCCGCCCGACTATTTGCAAAAAAAGGTGCAAATGTCGGCCTGATAGCGCGTGGGAGGGATGGGTTAGAGGCCGCGAGGCGGGAAATTGAGTCTTATAACTGTCGCGCGCTCGTGGTTCCGGCCGACGTAGCCGATGCCGCGGCAGTGGAAAACGCCGCAGAGAGGGTCGAGTCAGAGCTCGGTGCAATCGACGTTTGGGTAAACGTCGCTATGGTTTCAGTCTTCTCTCCGTTTCTGGAAATGACGGCCGAGGAGTTCAAGCGCGTCACCGAAGTCACCTATTTGGGCTACGTGTACGGCACGATGGCGGCGCTGAAACGCATGCAGACTCGCAATCAGGGCACGATCGTGCAGGTCGGATCGGCATTAGCGTACCGCAGCATTCCCTTGCAGTCAGCTTACTGCGGCGCCAAACACGCGATGGTCGGCTTCACCGATTCAATTCGATGCGAGTTAGTGCACGCACAAAGTAAGGTAAACCTCACTGTTGTGCATATGCCGGCACTCAATACGCCGCAGTTCACCTGGGTAAAGAGCCGATTGCCGCGCAAGCCGCAACCGGTTCCACCGATCTTTCAGCCGGAGGTTGCGGCCGAGGCGATTATCCACGCTGCCACTCATCCGCGTCGCGAATATTGGATCGGCTCGCCGACTGTCGCCGCAATCACCGGCCAAAAGTTCATCCCCGGCCTGCTCGATCGTTATCTGGGCAAAACCGGTTACGATGCGCAGCAGTACGACGGCGCTGCCGACCCCAATCGTCCTAGCAACCTTTGGCAACCGCTGCCCGGAGACTTCGGCGCCCACGGCGAGTTCGACTCCCGCACGCACAAGCGAAGCTGGCAAACAATCTTGAATCTCCATCGCAGATGGATTGGTCTGGGATTGCTCGCCGCCGGCCTGGCCGCAGCCTTGGTCAAGAAACGTGACAACTTGATGGGACTCGCAGATCCAGCGAAGGAAAAGCTGGCTGCTTAGGCCGACGTTCCAGTGCTGGCACACATAAAAAGAGAACCGACGCCTCTGCCGGGAATTTGTGTATAAGTGCTACGCGGCAGGCTTGTGATGACTATATGGACGTTTCCAGCAGAAACCCCGGCTGAGGCGGCCGGCTCTCCTACTCTTGATCGTCTCTTCGGAATCTCGCCCGTTTACACTGCTGCTCTATGCGCCGGCTGCTGCTGATCGTCCTCCTGGCAATTGTGCCTCGGTCTTCCTTTGCTGCTGCTCCAACCGGCATTTCTCGGGAGTTGGCGCGTGAGCGTGCTCTGCTGATCACGGACCTTCATTACCGCGTCTACTTCAGACTCAGAGCGCAGGGCCTCACAGCTCCAGGTCATGAGGAGATCCGTTTTCGACTGAGTGCCGCTCAGCCTGTATTGCTCGATTACCGAGATGGGACGGTGCGCGAGTTGGCTATAAACGGCGGGGCTACGCGGATCACTCATGAAAATGGACACCTCGTTCTTCCAAAAGAGAAGCTGCGAGTTGGAGAAAACACAATCTATGTTGATTTCGTTTCTGGCGTGGCACCCGCCGGCAAAGCCATCACTCGGTTTCTAGATAAAGACGACGGTA
>DATLKS010000599.1:0-1634 GCA_035538255.1 Terriglobales bacterium | reverse complement strand
GCATTCTACGGCTCCGATCCGCAGTTCATCTGCTGCTCCGCCACCATTGCGAATCCCGGCGAACTGGCTCCTCAGCTCCTGGAAAAGGAAATCGAGGTTGTCGAAGAGAACGGAGCACCCGCTGGCGAGAAGCTCTTTGTCTTCTACAACCCGCCAATCGTCAACCGAAATCTCGGAATTCGGCGCAGCTACATCAACGAGGCAACACGGGTCGCCAAAGAGCTGCTGGCGCGCAAGCTTCAGACCATCGTCTTTGCTAACAGCCGACTCCATACGGAAGTCTTGCTTACCTATTTGCAGCAGGCGAATCCTCGCAAGCTCGGCCAGCCAGAACCGATTCGCGGCTACCGCGGGGGATATCTCCCCGGAGAACGTCGCGAGATTGAACGCGGGTTGCGCGAAGGCCGCATTCTGGGAGTTGTGGCCACCAACGCGCTTGAACTGGGAATAGACGTAGGCTCCCTGGATGCCTGCGTGATGGCAGGCTACCCAGGATCGATTGCCTCCACCTGGCAGCGGGCAGGTCGAGCGGGACGACGCACCGGCAGTTCGTGCGCAGTCTTGGTCGCTTCTTCGGATCCACTAGATCAATTCATCGTCCGCCACCCAGACTATTTTTTTGGAAGCTCTCCCGAACACGCTCACATTCAGCCGGACAATCTTGAGATTCTCGTCAATCATTTGAAATGCGCAGCATTCGAGCTTCCTATTTCTCCTGATGAGCGACTCGGTAAGGTCAATCTCCCGGAGCTATGCGAGCAACTTGGAGAAGCAGGGTTCCTGCACCAGAGTGGTGGAAATTGGCACTGGATCGAGGAAGCATACCCTGCCAATACCATCAGCTTGCGATCAGTTACGTCCGACAACTTCGTGATTATCGATACCGCGGGCGGCGGGAATGACAAACCGGAGGTGATTGGGGAAGTTGATTTCTCTTCCGCCCTTACAACGGTTCATCCAAAAGCGATCTATATCCACCAAGGCCAGCAATACCACGTCGAGCAACTGGATTTCGACGAACGCAAAGCGTATGTGAGACCTGTCAACGTGGATTACTACACTGACGCCATCCGCTACACGCAGGTCCGCGTACTCGAAGTCGCTGAAGAAGCGAATATTGCAGGGCCGGCGGCGCGCGCGCATGGCGACGTGCTCGTGAGGTCGCAAGTCGTAGGATTTAAGAAGGTCAAGTTCTTCACCAATGAGAACGTGGGTTCCGGAAACCTCGAACTACCGGAAAACGAGATGCACACCACGGCCTTCTGGCTGACCCTAGGACACAGGCTGCTTGCCGATTTGCCGTTTACTTTGTCCGAGCGTCAAAGCGGCATCTTTAGCTTGCTTTACGCGCTTGGATCGATGGCGACTCTTCTGATGATGTGCGACCGGCGGGACCTTGGCACAGCCGTCGGCGAACGGCCACCTAGTAGCGCAAGTGAGATCAACTGGGAAGATTTCGCTACAGCTCCTTCGGATGTTCCCGAAAGCAAAGAGTTCTTCGAGCCGAACCTCTACATTTATGACGCGTACCCTGGCGGAATCGGGTTTAGCGCACCACTCTGCCGTAGTTGCAGCAGGTTGCTAAACCGCACGCAGCAACTGATCAGCGCGTGCCCTTGCGAGAATGGATGTCC
>DATLKS010000598.1:0-2466 GCA_035538255.1 Terriglobales bacterium | reverse complement strand
TGCCCCGGGATATCCATGATGATCGCGGATTGTTCCGTTTACTGAACCACTCCCGACCTTCACCAGTCGTTGCATGATGCGATTGACCTCGGCGGGCTGTCGGCTCTGCATAAGTGTTCCGTACACGAAGAGATGCTGAGGCGCAGGTTCTTCAGTTTTGGCCTCGAAATGTTCCCAGCCGCGCGCAACGAGGTTCTCCGTCTTGCCATTTCGAAGGAGCGCCATTCTCCTACGCCGAACGATCTCACCGACTCGAGTGATCTTCGCCCCTGCGATTCGCGGAGGAAGAAGGCGTTTTGATTTCGGGACGGTAAACAAGAGTTCGTAGTCGTCACCGCCGTGAAGCGCCAGGTCGAGTGCATCGTTGAGAGTGCGCGCTGCGCCTTGCAGGGGAATGGCACCCGCGTCGATTACGGCTCCTACTCCACTCTCTTCGCACATGTGAGAGAGATCCGTAGATAATCCATCGCTGATGTCGATACATGCCGATGCGATGCGATTTTGCACCAGCCACTGGCCAACGGCGATTCTCGGCTTGGGAAAGACGTCGCGCTTCTTGATCTTGCCGGTGGAAAGGAGCTTTAGCGCGGCGGCAGACTCACCCAGCGCGCCGGTTACATAGATCTGATCGCCGGCTCGCGCTCCGGAGCGTCGGAGAGCCCTGCCTTTCTTAATACTTCCCAGAACTGTAATGTCGGCAAGCAGGCCGGTCGAAGACTGCGCCGTATCCCCTCCTGCAAGATCGACCTGATGCCTTCTCGCCAGGCGAAGGAGTCCCTTGAAGAAACGGTCTATCCAGCTCTGGGAAAGACCTCGGGGAATCGCCAGGGACAGAAAAGCGGCTACAGGACTGCCGCCCATGGCCGCGATATCGCTAAGTCCGCGCGCCAGGCAACGATGGCCGATGCACTCGGGCGACTGCCACTGGCGGCGGAAGTGTACGCCTTCGAGGCTGAAGTCCGTCGTAACCAGCGCCTCTTCACCATCAGGGATTCTAAGGATCGCACAATCATCGCCGATTCCAAGAACTGTCCTGCGAGCGCGCGCTTTCCGGCGGATGCGGGCTATGAGTTGACGTTCTGGCAAGGGCATCGAGGAAACGAGGTTACAGGGAACAGGTTACAGGGAACAGGGGACTCGAGGCGGCTCGGTCCTCATTGATCAGGAAACTATGGCTTCTCAAAAGGCTGCCGGAGCTTTGGGATTCGCCGTTCCCTCTTACCGTCACCTTTCCCGCTATAACCTTAGAATTGCAAGCCATTGATTCCAGAGTAGGTTACTTTGGTTATGCACTTTCGTGTTTGACACCAGAGAAACTGGTTTGCTAACTTGCCGTAGCTTTTAGAGTTACCTCTGGCCGCAAGCCCGATGGCTGTTTCGGCATGTTGAGTCCAAGGCGGGAGCATTGACACCGCCCGGTAAGGCTCACTCTCGCTGAGCAGCCGGCAGAGACGCGTTGCCAAAACTGGCTTCGTCTCTGTTGTTTAGAGAAAGGGCAGCTCGACAAATCCCCAAGGTGTGGAGTGGAATGCGGAAGCGCTATTACATAATGTTTGTGGCACGAGACGCCGACGGCGAATTGGTGAAGATGCCGATCCCTCTTCACTATCTGTACATGTTTATCGCCGGCGCGCTTATCGGCATGCTGACCATTACCGGCATGGCCGGTTCCTACACGCGCATGCTGATCAAGGTGGCGCGATTTAACGAGCTCCGCACTCAAAAAGAGGATCTCAGCCGCAACTACACCAAGCTGGAAGCTGTCGCTCAGGAGAAGGAAGTCCAGGTAGCCTCGTTAGGATCGCTGGCGAACGAAGTGTCAGCCCTGTATGGACTGAAGACCGACGCCGAGATTAGCCCCGTAGTAACGGAAGAGATAAAAGCCGAGCAGATCAACAAATCCATCGACCAGCTTTCTGTACTGAGAAATACTGCGATGTCGGGCGTAGCCGGAGCTGGAATCGCCGCAAGCTACGATCATGTGGGGACACTCAGCACCAGCGACTGGGCTCGCCTGGCAGCGGCCCCGTCACTATGGCCCGTCGAGGGAAGAGTCACCGGCTCGTTCGGTGAGCGCATCGACCCATTCAACGGCGAGGGCGCATTTCATACCGGGGTTGATATCTCAACACCTTTTGGGACACCGATCATCGCGCCAGCCGACGGCTTAGTCAAAGCTACGGAATACATCAACGGCTATGGCCGCACAATTATCGTTGATCACGGACACGGAATCAGCACCCTCTACGGACATCTTTCCGGATATGGCGTGACCCCAGGCGAGTCTGTCCATCGCGGTGATGTGATCGGTTTCGTCGGTTCGAGCGGCCGTAGCACCGGCGCCCATCTTCATTACGAAGTCCGCATCCACGACACGCCTGTAAATCCTCATAAATATCTCCGCACGATTTGGGCGCGCAGCACCTCGGGCGTGATGACCGGGATGTAAAGCACCTTCGAAGCTGC
>DATLKS010000597.1:0-5224 GCA_035538255.1 Terriglobales bacterium | reverse complement strand
AAGCTGCTGGCCACTGGCTGCTAGCTTCTAGAAGTCAAAACGCGGAGCAATATGCTCCGCGTTTTTTTTTGAGATGCACATATTGCGTTTTTAATTCTCTTAGGAGTTCGTCTTCTATCGTTTCGTGTAGCGCGCTGATTTGCCTCTCAGAATCAGCGAATTTATACTGACAAGTTTGCTCAGGCGGCAGGTCCAAATTCTGGCTCTCTCTCGCTGGCCTGTTCATATCCCCATCCGACCGAGTGAGATCATCCATGACGACTCAAGTGAAAGAGCAAGTAGGGAATCTTTCCGCCGAGCAGGAATTCAACCCCTGGGAGGCGCAAGCTGCGCGCTTCGATCTGGCAGCACAGAAACTGAAGCTCGATCCCGGCATCTGGAAGGTGCTGCGCTATCCCAACCGCGAAATCATCGTGCACATTCCGGTGCAGATGGACAACGGCAGCATCGAAGTCTTCACCGGATTCCGCGTCCAACACTCCATCGCCCGTGGTCCTGCCAAAGGCGGAATCCGCTACAGTCCCGACGTTACGCTCGACGAAGTAAGAGCACTCGCTAGCTGGATGACATGGAAGTGTGCGGTCGTAAATATTCCGTTCGGGGGAGCCAAAGGCGGCGTCATCTGCGATCCGAAGAAGCTCTCCCAAATCGAGCTCGAGAAGATCACCCGCCGCTATACCGCCGAACTTATCGAATTTATCGGACCAGAAAAGGACGTTCCCGCTCCGGACATGAACACCAACGAGCAGACGATGGCATGGATCATGGACACATATTCCATGCACATGCGCCAGACAGTGACTGCCGTTGTCACAGGCAAGCCGCTGAACATAGGCGGATCGCGTGGACGCCGTGAGGCCACGGGACGCGGCCTGATGATCGTCTGCACGGAAGCTGTCCGCAAGCTGGGGATGCAACCCGAAACAACGCGGGTGATTATTCAGGGCTTCGGCAACGTCGGGTCGAATGCCGCCAAGCTGATGTCCGAAGCGGGATACAAGATCATCGGCATCGGCGAATATGATGGCGGTCTTTATAACCGAAACGGCATCGATATCGACGCACTCATCATGCACCGACAACGCAACGGAACCATTGTGGGCTTCAAGGGAGCCGAGGCGGCCAACACAAGCGAATTATTGGTCACAGATTGTGACGTTCTCATCCCTGCCGCCATCGAAAACGTGATCACCAGCCGCAACGCCGACAAAATAAAAGCCAGAATCATCGCCGAAGGCGCCAACGGACCGACCACCGCCGTCGCCGACGACATCCTCGCTGACAAGAGCATCTTCGTAATTCCCGACATCCTCGCCAATGCCGGCGGTGTCACCGCGTCGTATTTCGAGTGGGTGCAGGATCGCCAGGGCTTCTTCTGGAAAGAATCGGTCGTAAACGAGCAACTCGAAGACATTCTGCGCGAGTCGTTCGAAGAAGTCGTCCGCTATTCCGAGACTCACAATGTGAATAATCGCATCGCGGCTTACATGCTCGCGGTAGATCGCGTGCAGTTCACAATTCGTCAGCGTGGGATTTACGCGTAGTCAGCAGCCGGGCAACTAGCAATCAGCTAGATCGACGTGGAGCCGGCCGCAATAAATTTAGGGAGAACCGGCCGCCGCCGTATCGATGTTTGTCTGAATGCTCCCACTGACAGATGGCCATTCTCGTCACCGGCGCCGCGGGATTCATCGGCAGTGCTACATGTAAGGCCCTGCACCAAGCTGGCGTTGCATTCATCGGCACTGACAAGACCACCAGAGAGCAGATCGTCAAGTGTGACCTCAACGATGCGCATGCTCTCAGGTCGCTGTTTGCTTCCCACAGCTTTGAGTCACTAATCCATCTCGCAGCAATGCTGCCTGGTGCGGCCTCTGCTGATCCGCTGCAGGCGGCTCGCGTAAATGTCACCTCCACGGTTGCGTTGCTCGAAAATGCGATCTCGTCTGGCGTGCGCCGTTTCGTCTTCGGAAGCTCCAGCAGCGTTTACGGCTCTGCGGGCCTAAGCGCGCCAATTTCGGAAGACGTACCCGCCGCTCCTTCTGACGTCTACGGAGCTGGAAAGCGCCTCGTAGAGATCATGGGAGAGAACCTGAGGCAGCAGAATAAGATCGAGTTCGTCTCCCTGCGCATTGCCACTGTTGTCGGTGCAGGCGCACGCAATACCTCATCCCCGTGGCGGTCGGAGATTTTCGAGAAGCTTGGTAGCGGAACGCGACAACTCATTCCGATGCCATATTCAACGGAAGATCCGCTCACGATTGTCCATGTCGGTGATGTCGCGCGCATGCTCGTGCTCCTGGCAAGGAACAAATCCGTCGGCTCTCCTGTGTACAACACTCCAGCGAAGCTCACGACGGCAGGCGAAGTGAAGCGGCTCGTCGAGAGTGTTGATGCCGACATGGAAGTGCAGTTGAGTGGACGAACGCGTCCGCTTGCCCCTTTGGCAGATGGAAGCAAATTCGCTGAAGAATTTGGATTCGAGATGCAGAGTCTGGAGAGCAGGCTGAAAGAAACACGCAATATCAATAAGCGATAGGCAATGGCGCTTACTGCCAATCGCTTATTCCATCCAACTCCGGAAACTCTAACGCCCCAAGCAAACAGCTATAATATGCGGTTGCCCTTAGACACGATTTCCTACTAGTGGAAGGACCGCATGCCGACCGATGTAATCATGCCGCAGATGGGCGAATCCATCTTCGAAGGCACCCTTACCAAGTGGCTCAAGAAACCCGGAGATAAAGTTCAGCGCGACGAGCCTCTCTTCGAGATTTCAACCGATAAAGTTGATGCCGAGATTCCAGCTCCTGCCAGCGGTGTCTTGAAGGAAGTCAAAGTCCAGGAAGGCGCGACCGTTCAGGTCAACACCGTTGTCGGTGTCATCGCTGATGGAGATGGCGCCGGAGGAGCAGCTCCATCAACCCCGGCAAAGGCCGCAGCGCCCGAGCCTGCCAAGACTGCCGGCGCGCCGAGCGCCGCAAGCACAAACGGCCCTTCGCGTCCCACGGCAGCCGCGCCCCCAAGCGCTCCGGAACAGGACGAAACCGAGACGGAGAGCGCTCCTGCAGGATCGCCGCAGACATCCAACGTGACCGAGATCAGTCACGCCGAAGGCGAGCGCGTGCGCTCCAGCCCGCTGGTTCGAAAAATTGCAAAAGAAAACAACGTAGATCTCGCGCGAGTTCCCGCAACGGGAATGGGTGGACGCATCACCAAGGAAGACATCCTCAGCTTCATCCAGAAATATCCCGCAGGCGCTGCGCAACCCGCCGCTCCGGCACAACGTGCCGCAGGCGCTCCCAGTGCTCCAGCGGCGCAGGGCGCAGCGGCTCCGGCTCCGGCGCTTCCTGCTCCGGTTCCCGGCGAAGTCGTGCCGATGAGCAAAATGCGATCGATCATCGCCCAACGTATGGTCGAGTCGAAGCACACCAGCGCGCACGTCCACACGGTTTTCAAAGTGGACATGACGAAAATCGTCAAGCTTCGCGACCGTGAGCGCGCGAAATTCGAAGCGCGCAACGGGGTCAAGCTGACCTACATGCCGTTCATCGCGCGCGCTGTGCTTGCCGGCATCAAGCAGATGCCGATCGTCAACTCGTCGGTTGAAGGCGACAGCATCCGCTATCACAAGAACGTCAATATCGGTATCGCGGTGGCGCTGGATTGGGGCTTAATCGTTCCCGTCGTAAAGCAAGCCGAGGAACGCAGCTTCGTTGGCTTGCAGCGCGCAATCAACGACGTTGCCGAGCGCGCCCGCGCCAAGAAGCTCCAACCCGATGAGGTTACCGGTGGGACTTTCACCATCACCAATCCCGGCATCTTCGGACCACAATTCGGCACACCGATTATCATGCAGCCGCAAGTTGCCATTCTGGGAATGGGCGGACTGTTCAAGGAACCGATCGTGATCACTGACAAAGACGGCAACGACCTGATCGCAATCCGTTCCATCATCCGCCTGACGCTAGGCTATGACCACCGCATCATCGACGGAGCCGACGCGGACAAGTTCATGCTAGCTGTGCGAAATTATCTGGAGAACTGGAGCGAGGACATTGGGTAAAGGAGAAGACCGCTAGTCGCTCCGCCAGCCATTCGACCAAGCTCAGAATCAAAAGTGGCAGTTCGCCGGATCTGCAACGTCAATCCGATGAGTTGCAGCCGCCGGAAGGAGTTGTACAGCAATAGTCTTTGCTACCACGTCGCCCTCATTCCGCAGGATGTGCACGTGATCTCCGCCGGGATCGACGAATCCCATTCCCTGTGTGTACACGCGAGGGTTGCAGTCAGGATCGTCTCCTTCATAAGCAGTAACCGTTCCTGCAATGACGATGATCAGGCTATGCCCGGGATGCGTGTGCCAGCCAGTACTTGCTCCCGGTTGAAAGACATTGCTCTGAACGTAGAGATCTGACGACCCGTTCGTCTTTTGCGAAGAAAGCCAGACGCTGTTTATGTGCTTGTCCTCGCTCTGACTTGGCGAAAGGAAGTGATCAAAGACATCGATTTCGCCAAATCGGCCGACGGCAAGTTTGGTGCTTTTGAATCCATTGTTGGCTCTCGTTGCGGATACGTTTGCTGCGTGATCGAGGACGACAACCATGATCGCGACACTGAATAACAATAAGCATGTCAGTCTTCGCCCGATAGTGATGTGGCTTTTCATGGTGAGCGTAATGATCTGCGTTGGTGCAGAAAACGGTCATAGAGTGTGACTGTGTCAGGGCATCATCTTTTCGTGCGGAATTAGCTGAAACCACCGAATGAAGATCGATCCCTGACACATTACTGTTCATTCGCGAGTCATGGCAGAACGATGACCTCGCCTTTCATGCCCAGTCCGTCGTGAAACGCGCAGATGTATGGGTATGTTCCCGGACTCATGAAGGTCACGCGAAACTTGGTAACCGGCCCAGCGGGCAGCGGTTGTCCAGGAGGCAGCAACGGCGCTGTCGGCGGAGGCGCCTGCGCTACTCCGCCGCGTTCGTGCCCGGCTTGCGCAATGAATCCAGAATGGACGCTGTCCTTGGTTGAGTAGATGAGGGCGTGCCGCGCCCCGTCGGGATCCGCAAATACGTTGCTGGATGGCGGAGTCTGGGGCGTCGCGTTTGGCGGCTCAATCCCGAAGGTAATGGTGTGGCCGCTGACATCTAGGGTGTCCCATTCCACCGTTTCTTTGGCACGAATCGTGATGCTGGGCTGCATGAAGCGCATTACCGAA
>DATLKS010000596.1:0-1886 GCA_035538255.1 Terriglobales bacterium | reverse complement strand
CTCCCAGACTGGCCGCCGCTTTGGACTGCGCAGAGCCGAGGGAGAAGCTCCTATTCCTTGGAAGCAGCGCTTGAATGAGTTACTGTTTGAGTCTCCGGTACTGTCCTCGGTGAGCTCAAGCCATAATCCGCCGCGGCCGTTCCTGATTGCGTGCTCGATCGCCTGGCGCTTCGAGGTTCAGCGAATACGCGGATCGGAGAACAACTCGTCATCTTTCCCGGCCCGCATCATAATGATTCGAAGTAGGTTGCATGTAAATATAACTTGCGTCAGATAACTTTCTTGTAGACGTCAGCAACCTTTTGAGCCGCCAATTTGACCGCAGACATCGCCGTGTCTCCTGCATCAAGCACGTGCTTCAGCGCTGACTTCCTTCGCGTTCCGCAGTGCTGCACAGGGGTGGTCTCAATCACACCGCCGAAAATCGCGCGCGTTTCTTCGAGCCGGTCAATCGCCGAATTTAACCCCGCGACGACCGCGTCGCCTTCCTCGGCAAAGACGATTAATTCCAGATTGATTTTTTGATACTTCATCATTCCTCCCCTTCGCGATTTTCTACAGCAGGGGCTAATACCGATAGCGGTCCGTCATCACCTCTGCCCGATCGCCCGTGATTGCCATACCGGCCGTCGAAGGCCTCGGGCCTTGCTTCGTTTGACGATCAGCGCTCGTCCGCCGACCTGGGCGCCATTGAGCGCACCGATCGCGGGAGTTCAGCTTCGCTGTCGCTAGTCATTTCAATAACGCCGAAGCCGGGGTCTTCTTTGAGCGTCGGCGGCAAGTTTGACGCTTTCCACGGCGTCGTGGTGTTCGAACAGATGGCGCAGTTCCTTTTCGGTTGAGTCGAACGACAGATTGCCCACATGAAGCTTCTTCATTGGGATTGCCCCTTCCGTTGGCGCTGCTTCGGCAGTAGCCTTCGTGCTATCGAAGAGCAGCTCGGACTGGGAGGCGATTTCCGTGTTCGAACCGAATTCGTCGGATTCTGAACCCGGCGGAGTTTCGCGCCTTTCTTGCCCGCGCTGGAGCTCGCTTTGCTGTTTGGCCTGTTGCTTTTCCTGACGGGTGCACTCCTTTTGCCGTTTGGCAAAGGTGGCGGTAGTACGTGGTGCCAAAGCTACCTCCTTTTGCGGCCACAGGTGCTGCGACTCGCGAGATGATCAAGGCGGAATACACCCATCATGAAGCCGTCAGTTGACCCGAGCTTCGACTAGAAGCACCCAGAGGGTAGGAGCGCGCTTCCAATCGCCAACGATGTCTTGTTCCAGGTGAATCGAATCTACTACCCAGGTTCTGTGGCGCCGCGCGACAATGTCGCCTTTCTTGAGTGACAGCTCCCCGGTCCGGTCTACCTCGATCTCGTCCGACAGCCAGCTATCGACATACGAATACACGACGTTTCTGTTTGTTCCCATCAAATCACCGTTTTGGCAAGCACTAGGACTCACGCGAGGGACCAAGATGAGCCCGAATTTCAGGATCGGCCGATAGGGGCGCGCTCAGGTTCACGTCTTCGGCGGTTTTCGCTTGAAATGCTCCTCGCATCTGTGTGCATCGAACAAACGCAGTGCTTCTGCGCCCGAATCAATCTGTTTAGATAGCAATTTGCGGCGGTTCGGATGCAGCCACTCACACGCGCTGCATCCCCATCCGTTGAATCCTCTTTCGCCCTTCCGAACGAACGACGGCCGTGTCGCCATATCCCAAGTCTACGCCTCTTCGTTCGACCTGTAGAGACTCGGCAGTGGTCCAGTTTGGTTTTCTGCGGGTCCACTGATGACCTGCCAGGCGTAGGCTTTACGCATGGCGAAGAAACGAAGGCTGGTCTGGAGAAAAGAGGGCGCCTTTGAAGGATGGGCATGTAGCGCTTGCAAGTGGCTGCGTCC
>DATLKS010000595.1:0-2291 GCA_035538255.1 Terriglobales bacterium | reverse complement strand
GTCTCAATTCAATGTGGGCCATCAACTTGGGGCACGGCAGCTGTGCAAATCGGCAAACTTTGTGAGATACGGGCAACTCGAGTCATCTTTGTTCCCTCTGAGAATGTGAATTGGTCGCGTGCTTTAGAATCACGCGCTTTGCACATTCGGTACGAGTCCCGAGTATCCGGGAGCTGTTCATGGTTGAAGCCATCGTGCTCTGGAACGAACCGAACAATTTGTCGCATTGGAATTTCCACCTGGATCCAGGCTGGCGCTCTTATGCGGAAATGGTCAAATTAGGCTCTGAAGCAATACGCAGTGTGGACCCCGACATGCCGGTCGTGCTCGGTGGCGTTTCTTCCTGCGATTGCGATTTCCTGCGGACAATGGCGAATCTGGGCGTCATGGAGCACGTGGATATTGTTGGTGTGCACGGGTTTCCGTTGGACTGGAACCATAGGCAAGTCAACGAATGGCCGGACAGAATCGCCGAAGCCGAGCAGGTTTCGGGAAAGCCGGTGTGGGTGCTTGAGGTGGGCGCGTCATCCTTTGGCGCCGAGGAAGTGCAGGAGTTCGGCATCCAACGCACGCTCGATCTATTGCTGGGACGAGTCCAGCGCATTCACTGGTACAGCCTTTTTGACTTGCCTCCAACGTGGCCTGCGGAAACGCGTCACAAGGAAGCGGAAGGCTCTTCGTATTACCGGCACTACTACCTGGGGCTGGTGAATAGCGACGGCAGACCCAAGGGCGCTGCGAGCCTGTTTCCCGTGGATGGATCGGTTGGCTTATGCCAATGGTTTCATTTTGAAGATCCACGGCTGGATGATGCCGTCCACTGGATGAAGGACCATGCGGTGCGCTATCTGCGCACAGGGCTGAGCTGGGCAGATTCCTACCGGCCCAATGCAGAGGCATGGTTTGACCGCATGATGACTACGCTGGAGCCTTTTGATGTTGCTCTGACGCTTTGCTTCACACCTGCGCACCTGGGATTGGAAGAGCACCATACGAGTCCCCCGAAAGATATTGAAGAGTTTGCGAAATTCGCGCAGTGGGCTGTGGAGCGGTACGCGCCGGTGACGACGAAGATCGTGGAGCACGGCCGACCAGGGGGGATGATCCGAACATGAGCAGCAGGCGAGCGTTAATTACGGGCGGCGCAGGCTTTGTGGGGTCGCATCTGGCAGACGGATTGTTGAGCGCGGGATGCAGCGTGCGGATTCTGGACCAGTTGACGCCGCAGGTTCATCCGGCAGGACGGCCGGACTATCTCTCAAAAAACGTCGAGCTGATCGCCGGAGATGTGCGTGACCCGATCCGGTTGAAACACGCCTTGAAAGGGACGGACGTCGTGTTTCACTTTGCTGCGGCGGTGGGCGTGGGTCAATCGATGTATGAGATCAGCCGCTACATGAGCGTGAACACCCAGGGTACGGCGGAATTGCTGCCGTCGATCCTTGACTCAAAATGCAAAGTAGAAAAGCTGGTGGTGGCCTCGTCGATGTCCATCTACGGGGAGGGGCGATATGTCTGCAAGAAATGCAAGCAGAGCGCATCGCCGCCGGTACGGTCAGTTGAGCAGTTGAAAGCGGGACAGTGGGAGATTGGATGCGAAAAGTGCGGCGGCGAGCTCAAACCACTG
Organism: Terriglobales bacterium; assembly: GCA_035538255.1. Classification (GTDB taxonomy): domain Bacteria; phylum Acidobacteriota; class Terriglobia; order Terriglobales; family Acidobacteriaceae; genus Gp1-AA112. Next base: position 664 of record DATLKS010000595.1, on the reverse strand, counting down.
GCGACCGATGAAAGCACACCATCGAAGATCAATTCGATGTATGCGCTGTCCAAAAAGGACCAGGAAGAGATGTGCCTGATTTACGGAAGAACATATGGGCTTCCGGTGACGGCATTGCGCTTCTTTAATATTTACGGAACCCGGCAGGCGCTCTCCAATCCCTACACCGGAGTGGCCGCGGTGTTTGCCTCACGGATGCTGAATGGCAAGCAGCCGCTCATCTTCGAGGATGGCGAGCAGATGCGCGATTTTGTGCACGTCAATGACATCGTACGGGCGAATATGCTGGCCATGGAACGATCCGAATCGAATGGGCATGCGATCAACATAGGATGCGGAAAGCCGATCACCATTCGGCAAGTGGCAGAGAAGCTTGCGCTCGCTTTGAAGATGGACGCGCCTCCAGTGGTTACAAACAAGTACCGTGCCGGGGACATCAGGCATTGTTTTGCCGACATCACCAAGGCACGAGCACTGTTAGGTTATGAACCGCAGGTAATGCACGAGGAAGGCTTCTGCGAGCTGGCAGAGTGGCTCCGAGGGCAAGAAGCGCAAGACAAGGCTGAGACGATGCTGACTGAGCTAGCCGCGTATGGACCGACAGCCTGACGACGAGCACACGGGGGGAAGGAAGTCTAATGCGAAATGGAACAGAACGGACCGT
>DATLKS010000594.1:0-3145 GCA_035538255.1 Terriglobales bacterium | reverse complement strand
GGCTTCTTCGACTATCTCGACACCATCGCTATGATCGGTGGTCTGGAGCATGTGCTCGAGCAGATTCTCGGTCGCAACCTGCTGGGTGTCGGCCTGAAAGCAGCCCAGGAGGTCTACGCGAAGCGCAAGGGCACCTCACTCGCTCAGCTACTCGAAGCCGATCAGCGCTGCTCGTGTGGGCGCACGTCGGAAGAGTGTTCGTCGAATCTGGCGGTTACCGCCTAGCCAAGCAGCATTCATCGTTGGTAGAGACGCAGCATGCTGCGTCTCTACTCCATATTCCAATAGGACGATCATGAAAATCCTCATAGCTGAAAAAGTCTCTCCGGCTGCGTTGAAAGTCTTTCGCGATGAGCCGGACTTTGAAGTCGTTACCCACGAGCAAATGGGCGATATCGCCACGGCTGTGCGCGATGCCGACGCGCTGGTCGTCCGCTCTGCTACCGATGTAAACGCGAAGCTCATCGACGCAACCCAAAAGCTGCGCGTGATCGGACGTGCCGGCGTGGGGGTGGACAACGTCGATGCCGATGCGGCGACGCGTAAGGGCATTGTGGTGATGAACACGCCGGGAGCGAATGCGATTGCGGTCGCGGAGCACACCATCGGACTGATGATCTCGCTGGCGCGTTTCATTCCCAAAGCGGATCAGACGACACGCGCAGGCAAATGGGAAAAGAAGTCTCTGCAGGGTACGGAGCTGAAAGGGAAAACACTCGGCATCATCGGGCTTGGACGTGTAGGGGTCGAAGTCGCACGCCGTGCGAAAGCCTTCGGGATGAAAGTGCTGGCCTACGATCCATTCGTTTCCCAGCAACTCGCACGCGATCTGGAGATTGAACTCACTGGCCTCGATCCTCTCTACGCCACCTCCGATTACATCTCGCTGCACGTGGGACTCACTCCCCAGACAGCCGGAATGATCAATGCTGCATCGATTGCCAAAATGAAAAAAGGCGTGCAGTTGGTGAACTGCGCGCGCGGGGAGTTGATCGACGATGCTGCACTGTCGCAGGCACTCAATTCAGGACAGGTTGCCGGCGCCGCGCTCGACGTCTTCACGCAAGAACCGCCGAAGGAGAGTCCGGTGCTGACTGCTCCGAACGTTATTGCAACTCCACACATTGCAGGCTCAACGAATGAGGCGCAGGAACTTGTCGGCGTGCAGATCGCCCTGCAGGTGAAGGAATATCTGAAGCGCGGAGTCATTCAGAATGCAGTGAACGTCCCCTCGCTTTCCGACGAGGAGTACCGCGAAATGCATCCATACATAGATCTGGCGGAGCGGCTCGGTCTCTTTTTGGGACAGCTAAGCGAAGGAAATGTAGAAAGCATCACCGTCACTTATCACGGCAAGGTCGCAGAGTGGAAGACGGCGTTGCTACGGAATTCCGCTCTGAAAGGTACGCTGAAGCAAAGCATCGACAGCGTGAATCTTGTGAATGCAGGTTCGGTGGCAGCGGAAAGAGGAATTCAGGTACAGGAGCAGAAGAAGCCGGAGGACGCGAGCGCCGGCAACGTGATTTCGCTGACTGTGCGAACCCATCAGGCAGAGCATCGAGCACGGGCCGCGGTTCTGCATGGACGGTATCCCCGCTTGCTGGATCTCGATGGATTCCACGTAGAGGCGCCGCTAGAAGGTCATCTCACGGTTTTCCGCAACCGCGACGTGCCGGGCGTAATTGGCCACGTGGGAACCGTTCTGGGAAAGAATGAGATCAACATCGCGAACTTCGCTCTCGGACGCTCGGAGGCCAGCGCCATTACCGCCGCCGCAAGCGCATCCTCGGGCCCAGCTTCCGTCCGAGCTGAGGCGATGGCGGTCGTTCAGACCGATCAGCCGGTTACGCAGGCCGCGCTTGAGGAGCTGAAGCGGCTGGCGGCGGTGATTGGTGTAAGGACAGCACAAATCTGAGGAGAAACTCGTTCAGGCAACACGTTCATCAAATAATTCGCTGAAACCTTGCCAAAGCATTCCGCAACTTAAAGCAATGTCATCCCTGACGCCGCAGCGATTCCCATTAAAGAACAAACAGACTGTTGTTGCGGCGCGGGGGATCTGCTTTTCGCGATGCCAGCAAACAGCAGATCGCCCAGACGCGCGTCAATAATGCGCGTAACAATGACAGACTCGCGGCGGCCTGAGGGATGACAGTATCTATAGAATCCTTGGGCGCTGGAAGCTTGGAGCTTACCTCCGACGAAGACTCTATTTCATTCCATCCTGCACCGCGCCAACTGCCTGCGGGGTTGCAGCGAGTTCCTCAAAAGTAATGCGGTCGTTGGTGAAAATGCAGATCTGGCCGGCGATTTTCATTGCTTCCTCGGCGATGGTGCGCGCTGGCAGGTTGGTGTTGTTCATCAAAGCGCGGGCCGCCGCCAATGCATAAGAACCACCGCTGCCGATTGCAGCAATGCCTTCGTCGGGTTCGATCACGTCTCCCGCGCCGCTGATCAAGAACATCTGTGATGAATCCGCGACGATCAACAAAGCTTCGAGATTGCGAAGGATCTTGTCGGTACGCCAGTCCTTGGCGAGTTCCACGGCAGCGCGCCCGAGATTGCCATGATATTGCTCCAGCTTGGCTTCGAAGCGGCTAAAGAGCGAGAAGGCATCCGCGGTTGAGCCTGCAAATCCAGCCAGGATTTTGTCCTGATACAAGCGGCGAATCTTGCGCGCGCTGTGCTTGATGACTCCTTCTCCCAGCGTGACCTGTCCGTCGGCAGCCATCACGACTTTGGTGTCGCGCCGCACGCAGAGCACTGTCGTAGAGCGAATCTTGGGAACTTTTGTTGGTCGGCGGTTGGATGAGATGGTGTTAGGTGACTGCTTCATTCGTTAAGAAAATTATAACGAAGCAGGCTGTCGGCTGTTGGCTCTCGGCCTTGGGCCGCTAAGCAAGTGTGGTGAGCCTTAGCAAAGAGTGCGAATTGTGTTAGTGGACCTCTCACTCCTACGAAAATACCGCCGTCGCGGGCTGAAGAATGACATTGTGGCCGAGTCGCTGCAACCTGGATTCTCCTACGCGTGCTATCCCTTATCGCGACGCAACAGTTCGTTGTGCCTCATCTGCGCCCGGGCCATACTCGTACGCGGGTTGGTAAACACCAGAGTGAGTCGACCTCTTCGCCGCGTGCTCGCTGG
>DATLKS010000593.1:0-10933 GCA_035538255.1 Terriglobales bacterium | reverse complement strand
AGGAAATGTTAGGCCGAAGTTATAGGGGAATCAACCGGCGACTCGGCAATTGGGCTGCGACGAACGCAGTGCGCGAAGTGATAGCAGAAAAGTAAAAGGGCTCCGAGTCGGAGCCCTTGATGCGAACTTCGTTTCTTTATTGCGGCTGCGACTGCGGCTGTGCGTTGCTTGCTGAAGCGTTGGCCGCAGCTGCCGTAGCTCTGGCAGTGGCACGCTCGGCGATGATGTGCTTCGCGTTGTCCGCCAGTTCTTTCGCCTGTGGCAACAGTTCCAGGGCCTTTAAGACTTGAGGATCTGTCTCGGCCTGCACCTTCAAACCTTCCTGCTGTCCGAACTCGGCAACGAACAGTTCCGCCTTGATGTGTGATGTCACCCAATCCTGTGCGCTAGTAAGGTCGGCCTCGTTGTACGCGATTTTTTCTTCGTCGAGAAATTTGCGGAAATCCTGCAGCACGGCATCATTAACTTCAAAATCTTTGCCGATGTGACGGGTCTGTAAATAGTGCTTGGCAAAGTTGAAGAACGCGTAATGCTGCAGCAGTTCATCCTGGAATCGCGTAGGTTTCGGCGTAGGGATCTTCACGTCAGGAGTGATTCCGCCGCCGCCGTAAACGGTGCGTCCGCTGTCGGTCAGCTTTACCTCTTTGCCTGCAGTGGAAGCCTGCTGATCGTCATGGTTGTAGTAGTAGTCGTAGAGCGAGACGCCGTTATAGTCACGCTGGATCAAGCGCCCACTGGGCGTGTAATACTTGGCCGTGGTCAGCGCAAGTCCGGTGTTCTCCGAGAGGGGATAGACCGTCTGCACCAACCCTTTCCCGAAGGTGCTCTCGCCAACAACCAGCCCGCGATCATGGTCTTGGATGGCCCCGCTGACGATTTCTGCAGCCGACGCGGTTCCGCGATTCACCAGAACCACCAGTGGATAATCCTTGCCGCCGTTGCCATGGGCTGCGCGATAAACCTTCTCGGGCGAGTTACGGCCGTGATGGGAAACGATCACCTGTCCCTTATGCAGGAACTTGTCGGCAACGCCCACGCCTTCGCTGAGCAGTCCGCCGGGATTCTGGCGTAGATCGAGAATAAGTCCCTTCAGCTCGCCTTGCGACTGGAAGTTTTCTAGCGCCTGCGCGACTTCGTGCTCAGTAGTTTCCGTAAAACCATTCACGTGCATGTAGCCAATGCCTGGCTTAATTTCGAATGCCAGATCGACGCTGTAGCGCGGAATCTCGTCGCGCACGACCGTGAACTCGAGCGGCTTCTCGGCTCCCTCACGAATGATGGTGATGTGGACCGTCGTTCCTTTCGCGCCCTTCAGCAGGTCAGCAACTTCGCTGGTCGTCATGTTATCGGTGGGTTTCCCATCGACGGCGGCGATCACGTCACCTGGCCGAATGCCCGCCTTGTAGGCCGGCGTGCCTACAAATGGGGCAATCACAATAACTTTGTTGTTACGCGGGCCGACTGACATACCCACGCCGTAGTACTTTCCGCGCTGGTCTTCCCGCAGCAAAGCGTACTGCTTGGGATCAAAGAAGTTAGAGTGAGGATCGAGAACGCGCAGCGCACCAGGAATGGCGCCGTTGTAGATCGCCTTATCGGCATTCACTGGCTCGGCGTAGTTCTTCTCTACAAGGTCATAGACTTGGGCAAATTCCTTGATGTTGTCGCGAATTTCGCCATCCGAGGAGCCTTCGACAGCGGCTGTCCGCTGCCCGAAAACTGCGCCCATGAAACCGCAAAGGAGAAGAATAAAAAGAACTAGGAAGAGAGAACGACGGGAGCTACGCACCATGCTGTTTGGACGTCCTTAAGCACCGGACGGTATCAGAATTACCGCAATCCCGAAGGGTATGGAGACTACGGGGCTGAGAGTCGGCCGGCAGCCGGTATTTGGTTGAGTATAGCATCGGTTTTCCAGCTTCTCTGCAGGAAATCCGATCCCCGATACCAACGGTAATTGGATGCCCGGGAGGTACTCTGGGGTGCGGGGAGGCTGCGAAGCTTCGAAGCCACGGAGCCACGGAGCTTCGCGGCAGGACGTTCCTCGGCACCTAGGTTGCTCCAGATAGGGGCAGTCGCTCCAATCGCCCTTTGGAAACCGGGCAGAATCCTCCCAATTGCCCGCTCTCGCAAATGCTTCTTAAGCTCCGGCAATCGCCACCCTCGGCTCAACTGCCGATGTTTTTTCTAGCTTCGTCGCTTCGCAGCTTCGAAGCTGCGCGGCTCCTCATTGCTCCTCTTGTCCCCGAACGTTATGATTGACACATGAATCTCGGTTTTCCAGAGATGATGTTCATCTTCATTTTGGCCCTGATCCTCTTTGGGCCGAAGAAGTTGCCGGAAATTGGACGGCAAATCGGCAAAGGGCTGGCGGAATTCAAGCGCGCTAGCCGCGAATTCCAGTCGCAGATCGAAGATGAAGTGCGAAAGCTCGAGCTCGAGGCCGATTTTAAGAACACCATCGCGCCGATTTCCCTGAACGACACTGTCCCTTCGCAGCCCCCGGCGCTCACCGTCGGAAGCACTCCCGCTTCCAACCAGTCTTCAACCGCGACGGCTTCAACACCTGAAGTAGCGGCCGCCGCCGCACATCCGGACTACACGGTCGAGCACTCGTCCTCGCTGTCCTCTAGAGCTGATTCGGCGGGAAATGCCTAGAGATCTCGAAGACCTCACCGAACGAGCACGCAGCGAAGTAGTAAGCCGGGCAGAACTCCCGGGAATGTCGCTGCTCGAGCACCTCGAAGAGCTGCGCCGCAGGATCATCTATTCCGCGCTCGCCATCTTTGGCGGTTTCGGCGTCTGCTACTGGTATCACGAACAAATCTACAACCTGATGCAGCGGCCAATCATGTTCGCGCTCAGGAACCATCACCTGGACACGCAGCTGGTCTTCACGAATCCCACCGACCCATTCAATATGTATCTCAAAATGGGACTCATTGGCGGAATTTTCGTCGCGTCACCGGTGGTGCTGTACCAGGTTTGGCTCTTCATCTCGCCGGGACTCTACAAGCACGAGAAGCGCTATGTCGTCCCCTTCATGGTCGCGACCGTAGGCTTATTCCTCGCCGGCGGACTCTTCGCTTACAAGATGGCCTTTCCCGCAGCACTGGATTTCCTGATCGGGTATAGCTCGCAATTCAAGCCCATGATCACGATCGGCGAGTACACCGATCTGTTTCTCACGCTAATCATCGGCATGGGTATCATCTTCGAATTGCCCATTTTGGTATTTTTCCTGGCGTTGATGGGAATCGTAAGCGCCAAGTGGCTGTGGAAGAACCTGCGCTATTCGATTCTGGTGATCTTTACGATTGCAGCGATCGTAACGCCTACCACCGACATTCTGAATATGTGCATCTTTGCGGCGCCGATGGTTGGACTCTACGTGCTGAGTATCGGTGTCGCATATCTCGTGCATCCGAGCCGCAGAAAGGCAAGAGAAAAGACGCCGTAACGTGGAGATACGGCCGTCTCGGCCGGGTTTTCCGATGGATTAGTAGATTATGAGAGTGGTTCGAGTATGCGCGTTGTCGCTTCTGGTCTTCTCGCAGTTCGCTTGCAACACCGTTAAGAGCGACCTAACCGCAACCATGCAACCACAGACTCTTTCCTCGACCGCAGTCACCGAAATCGGCCTAACCCAGCAGCAAATCGACAGCGCCATGGATCGCGCTCTCAAAATTGATCCGCAGCGTTGTTGGGGGTATCTGAAGCAGTTCGTCGCTATCGGCTCGCGTCCTTTGGGCAGTGCGGGACATAAAAAGGCAGAGGACTTCATCCACTCACATCTAAAAAGCGATCAGGTGGAAGATGATTCTTTCACTCAGCACACTCCGGTAGGCTCCTTCCCGATCCGGAACATCGTCGCGAAGTACCCGGGCAAGCAGCCGGGCATTGTAGTCTTTGCGTCGCACTACGAGACTAATTCCTGGCTTCCGAAGAGCTATGTTGGCGCAAATGATGGAGGCTCCTCGACCGCGCTGCTATTGGAGTATGCCAACCAGCTTCGCGATCGGTTCAAAAATGGAGCGCTGGACTGCTACAGCGTGTGGCTGGTCTTTACCGATGGCGAAGAAGCCATGCAGCGCGAATGGTCGAGCGACAGCCTCTACGGCAGCAAACATCTCGCTCAGAAATGGCAACAGGATGGAACGAGCAGGCAGATCAAAGCTCTCCTGTTGGCAGACATGCTCGGCGATTCCGATCTGAATATCGAGCAGGATGGAAACTCATCGCCTCGCCTGCAGGCGATCGCTTACGCCGCCGCATCGCATTACGGCTATCAGTCACATCTCTACGGACGGCACACCACAATCGAAGATGACCACCTGCCATTCTCCAGAGTAGGTATTCCCGTTATGGACTTCATCGACCTCGACTACGGCTACAACAACTCCTTCCATCACACCTCAGAAGATACGATCGACAAGCTCAGCCCGAGAAGCCTGGAGATTTCCGGAGACATAATGTTGGGAACGCTTGCCCTGATAAATGCAGGCGCCAAGTAGCCGACAACGCTCCAAAATTTAGCCCGAAGTCATGTGGTAGAAACCTTGAGCTTTATGAAGGGTGGGCCACGTTTATTTTTGTAACCGTCATCCCGGATGTATATGAACTGTCATCACACTCCGCCGCGAAAATTGGTCTCACCTTTCGTGATTCGGGATGCGGAGTGTGGGATCTGCTGTTCGTCGCAATCTTCGTGAACACGACAAAAACCCTCACGCCGCAAATCAAAGCTCATCAGAACTACAGCTTTGTCGTGGCGGCGCTCGGGATGATAGTTATCAATTTAAAACGGGGAGGCAGGGCTCCAATATTCTTAGAAAGTTCCAGTCTTCCACAAGATTTATCGTGCTGCGAGCCGAGACGCGGCATGCTGCGTCTCGACGAGTTGGAATCGCACTTTCAAGGCAGACTGCTGAGTGCTGAATGCTGAGTGTTTTCTTTCATCCACTCCTCCAGCCGCTTACACAACGCATCCCGCGACTCCATCGACGCGCGGCTCATCTCCGAGACAATGCCCCACAGTCCGGGACGCAGGCCGATATAGGCCATGAATCTCCACACGCTGAATTTGCCGTTGCGATTGAATTGATTCATGTCCGGCAGGCGAGCATCGTGTGTATCTGAGATCGCTTTGAAGCAGAAGAACGGCACCCCAGCTTCGCGCGCGCACTCGGCCACCGTAGCCGCTTCCATGTCGACATAATCGCCTCCGAATTGCTCGCCTAACTGGCGTTTTTCTTCAAGGCCGGCAACCAACTGCACTGTCACCAGCGTGCCTCCAGATCCGTCGATTTCATAGCGCTCGCCAGAGACTCCGTCGATTACAACTGACGGTTCGACAACCTGCCCGCCGGAGGCTTTCGGATTCAGTCCGCCCGCCCATCCGACAGATACCAGCGCACTGAGTTCTCCCGAAGCTAATGCTGCACGAGACGCGACCGTGGCGGGATCGCGTCCCATTCCGGCATAGGCGATAACTTTCGTATCGTCTTCGTACAGCTGCACGCGCCGATCAGGCAGATACTTCAGCGGCTTCATCTTGCGCAGCAGCGGATGCACTTCACGAAACATCGCAGCGACTATCCCAAAGCGCGCCATCAACTTGCCACTCCGCAAGCCAGAGGCAGCGGCTGACGAACATATCCGTGCTGCACGAACCAGGCGCACGCCCGCCGCAATGCATCCTCGACTGGCAGCGAGCGATATCCAAGCTCGCGCTCCGCCTTCGCTGACGAAGCAAACATCTTCTTACGTCCCATGCGCACCGCTTCCACTGTTGCGCGCGGCTCCTTCCGCCGCACCACTCCGGTAAAAAATTGATCGAGGGCAGCGAATCCCAGAGCCACGCTGTGAGGAACCTGCACCCTCGGCGATGGCAGACCAGTGGTCGCCGCCAGTTTGTCGAGGATCTGTTTCAAACTGAGATTTTCGCCTCCGAGAATGTAGCGCTCTCCCGGCCTTGCTTTCTCCATCGCGAGCAGATGTCCACGCGCGACTTCTTTCACGTCAGCCAAATTCAGGCCCGTATCAACGTAGGCGGGGAAATTGCGATTGAGAAAATCGACGATGATCCGCCCCGTCGGAGTCGGCTTGATGTCGCGCTCGCCGATCGGCGTCGTCGGATTCACCACTACGACGGGAGCGCCTGCACGTCCGGCAGCGAGAGCAGCCTGTTCAGCCATGAACTTGGACTTCTTGTAGTGGCCAATCATGTGCGAGAGATCGACCGGTGTGTCTTCGTCCACGACAGTTCCGTCCGAAAGAAAGCCCATGGTCGCGACAGAACTTGTATAAACCACACGTTTGACTTTGGTCTGCCTTGCCGCGTCCATGACTGCGAGGGTGCCATCGAGATTTGCGCGATACATCTCATCGGGATGCCGGACCCAAAGCCGGTAATCGGCGGCAGCGTGGAAGACGACATCGCATCCCGATATTCCTCGCCGCAGAGATTCGAAGCTGCGCAGATCGCCTTCAATGCGATCTGCACGCAAAAACTCGATGTTGTCGGTCCGGCTACCCGGACGCACGAGCAAACGCAACTCTGCACCCTGCTGCTGCAGCAGCTCCGCGATGTGGCTGCCCACGAATCCAGTTGCACCTGTAACGAATGCCTTCACGGGAGGAAGAAATATTGTTTCATAGGCGAGGTTAGTTGCAATGCAAACTGTGCCTAGGGAATCATCACGATCTTGCCGTAACTGCCTGGCTGCAGAATCTTCGTGTGGGCCCGTGCCGCTTCAACGAGCGGCAGCTCTTTGCCGATTACAGGACGCGCCACTCCGCTCTCCAATGCGGCCACGAGAGCAGCGTGTATAGCTGCAAGATCGCTCTCCGGTGTATTCCATAGCGTCATACCGAGAATCATCGCGTCTCGCGACATCGCGTCTCGCGGATTGATCTCGATGTTGCCGCGATTACCGATTACAACAATGCGTCCGCGAATGCCGATCATTGCCAAATCCTGCGCCAGGTTTTTATTTGCCAGCATTTCCAGAATCACATTGGCGCCTCGGCCTTCAGTGAGACTCTTCACTTGCTCAGCGACATTGCCTTGCGTGTGGTCAAGAACCTGCTGCGCGCCGTTCTCTTTCACCAGCGCTTTTCCCTTTTCGGAGCCGGCAGTGCCGATCACTGTCATGCCATGAGCCCGCGCCAACTGTACCGCAGCCAGTCCCACGCCGCCGCTGGCGCCGTGTACCAACACCGTCTCTGCCGGCAAAGAGTGGGCTTTCTAAAAGAGAGCGCGATAAGCGGTCGCGTAGGGAACGCCGATGGCTGCTCCCTGCTGAAAAGAAATCTTCTTCGACAATGGGTGAACCTGGGACTCGAGGCATAACGTCTGTTCCGCATAGCTCCCGCTCAGATTTCCGGCTACATAGACGCGATCTCCCGGTTTGACACGCTGAACGCCGTCGCCAATACTGGCAACCACCCCGGCCGCATCTGCGCCCGGCGTATATGGAAGCTGGGGCTTAATGGCATACGTCCCGCTGCGCTGGTACGTCTCGAAAGGATTCACGCCGATCGCATGTACCTTTACGACGACCTGGCCTGGTCCGGGACGAAGATCCGGTACCTCCTCAAGCTTCAGCACTTCCGGCCCGCCAAATTCGTGGACACGAATCGCCTTCATCGCAATCGCTCCCGCATCTACTCTTTAGAGACGCTTCGGAGATAGCTGTCTGTCTTGTTCAGCCAGTCCTGACGCGGAGGATAAAAGACGTCAAGGTCCACCGTGTCCTCGACGGCTTCCGCTTTGTGCGGCATATTCGACGGAATACACAGCACCTCGCCGCTGCGCACTACGATTTCTTTTCCGTCGATCCAGAACTTGAGCGCGCCTTCGAGAATGTAGGTAACCTGCTCGTTCTCGTGGCTGTGCTGCGGAACCACGCAGCCCTTCTTCAACAGAACGCGGGCAAGCATGATCTTATCGCCGCTCACCATCTGTCGATCGAGCAGTGGGTTCAACTGTTCCAATTCAACATCTTTCCAGGCAATGTGCTTCAGCATAGGGAGATAAGGGTACCAGCAGTGCACAGCAAAACGCGTCAGCGAATCCTGAAGCGCTTCCTTTGCGCGAAGGATCTCCGGGGATGTCCCGACGTTAAATGCTCTTTTGAGTTCCTCGGTTAATGTCTTCGTGAGGAGCCATGACATTGCATAGGACTGCTAAGCATTCCGGGAGATCCTTCGCGCAAAGGAAGCGCTTCAGGATGACAGACCTACCATAGCCGTTGCGGTTGTTACCTTGGACTCCATTCAACGGTGCGCCGTTGGCCGCTGCTTTCCTGCGCCAACTCTACCGCTTGCATCACCTCGAGCATTTGCTCGTGAGTAACACAAATCTGCGTTTTTTCCAAAATGGCGTCACGCACGTTTGCATAGAACAGACAATAATTTCCGGGCTGAGTCGGAATCGTCTCGCCGGTGATGGTGTCATTCTCTGGTCTGTATAAGGCGCCCCACTTCTCTCGCTCTTCTCTGCCCCAAGTATCATCGCGCGGAGTCTCGCCGCGTTTGAGCGCATCTTCCTGAGGATCGAGGCCGTGCTTTACGTACGCTCCATTCTCGCCTCGCAGAAGAAATCGCAAGTCCGGGGCCAGAGCGATCATGCTGGCGCGGAGCACCGCGCGCGTGCGGGGATAGTGCAGGACAACATCGAAGGCGTCGTCCACCTGCGCGCCCTCGCGTTCGATGCGAATATCAGCCGTAAGCGCCTGCGGCGGACCGAACAGCAGCAGGGCCTGATCGAGCAAATGAACACCTAGATCGAAGAAAATCCCACTTCCAGCTTCGGGACGTTCCCGCCATGCGCCAGGTCGCAGTTCCATCCGATAACGATCGAAGTGCGTCTCGAACAACACGATGCGGCCGAGCTGGCCCGCTGTGATGAGCTCGCGAATGGTCCGGAAATCGCCGTCGAATCTGCGGTTTTGGTAGACGGTTAAAAGACGCCCGCGCTCCTGGGCAAGCCGCACAAGTTCGTCAGCCTCGTAGCAGGTCGTGGTGAAGGGCTTATCGACCACGACGTCTTTTCCTGCGAGCAGGAATTGTCTCGCGAGTGGGTAATGCGATGTATTGGGGGTAGCGATTACGACGAGATTGATCTCCGGTATCGCCAATAGTTCATCCACCGATCTGACCACGGCTGTGCTGGGATAAGCTTTCGCCGCCTCGTCTCCGCTGCGCTCGAGTATGGCCCGCAACTTCAGGCCGGAAACTGCGGAGATGATGGGTGCATGAAAGACGCGTCCGGCGAATCCGAAGCCAACCAGCCCTACGTTGACCATGTACTTACGTTCCTCGAGAAATCGTTTCCACGCGTTTGGACGAGAAAGACGATAATAGAATGTCTATCCAGATCGGCTGTATAGGATAACTAGCAGCAGTGCCACAGTCGGCATTCAGTTGAGGGCCAATGGAAAGAAGACAAGAAACACGAATTGACGATTCCCAGCTCCAGGAATTTTTCCGCAATATGGAAGAAGCGTTCTATCGCAAGTTCCAGCGCGATATGCCGGGCGAGGCGCGGCGGTATCTACATTTGGCGGAGCAGGTGATCCGCAATGGTGAGCAGGAACTCAGGAGCGAGTCGTCGCGTGAGAGCCACCGTTCCTGAATCCGCTGGTTCGCCCTTGGCGCAGCACGATCATCGAATCCTCGGATCCTTACCGCCATACAATTCAAAGCAGAACTGCTGACCGCGTGCCATTTCATTTAGTGAATCAAACTCGTGATTTTCGTTGTACTGCGTCGTAGTCGGCAGAATCAGCACCAACCCGGCACCCGCTTACGTGTGTCTTAACAAATAGACATCGTAGTTGTTTTCGGGAAAGAAGAAATGGTGCTCGACGAGCAATTCTCGAGAGCCACAGCTCTCGTTGCGACATTCCTCGTTATCGCGGGATTGGTCGCCTGCGGCGGCAAGGCTTCTGCGCCCAGCAGCCCGAGCAATCCTCCTACAAGTTCTCCGACCCCAGGCGCAGCCAGCCCAAACACTTCACAGTCCGCAATGGTGGTGATGGTTGTGGAAGAGAACCACGCATACGAGCAGGTGATGGGGAATGCAAGCATGCCGTACCTCAACACTCTGGCGCAACAAGGGGCTGTGGCACAGCAGTACTACGCGACCCTGCATCCTTCAATTCCCAACTACTTCGATCTGACTACGGGAGCGCCGCAGACAATCGACAACAATTTTCCCGGTCCACTCTCTGCCGACAATCTGGTTCGTGAACTGAATGCTTCTGGCAAAACATGGAAGGTTTACGCCGAAGATCTGCCTTCGCCCGGCTATCTTGGCACTACGGTCGGCAACTACATCAAGCATCACAATCCCTTCGCCTACTTCAGCGATGTCGTGAACGATCCTAACCAAGCGGCGAACATCGTCCCGTTCAGTCAATTTGCAAGCGATCTCAGCGCAGGGCGATTGCCAGGGTTCAGTTTCGTCATACCAAATGCCTTGAATGATGGGCATTCATGTTCCGCTGGCACTACGTGCGACGACAACGCCATGCTCGCCGGCGCCGATCAATGGCTCAAGAACAACATCGGCCCACTCTTGTCCAGTTCGCAGTTTCAAAAAAATGGACTGCTGCTGATAACGTTCGACGAATCCGCGTTGGCGGATATTCGGCACGGCGGAGGCCGCGTACCTTTGATCGCGCTTGGACCAAAAGCCAGGGCCGGCGCACAGTCTGCGAACATCTACGGACACGAGAACACATTGAAGACCGTCTGCGCGGTCTTAAGTATTGCAGCCTGTCCAGGCGGCGCGGCCTCGGCTAGTGCAGAAGACGATCTCGTTCAGCACTAGATTTACCGACCTGCCAATCTGGATCAATCCTTCTGATAGTCTGACCGGCGAACATCTGCTCGCGTTGTGAAGACTTGCGTTTTTTGTCAAATC
>DATLKS010000592.1:0-4964 GCA_035538255.1 Terriglobales bacterium | reverse complement strand
ATAACTGCGGAATCAGCAATCTTCCCTGGTTATCGATCTCCACCATCTGGCCGTAATAATTGACCCGATCTAAAAACTTCTTCTTGGCCGGATTGAAGTTCGACACCTTTGCCAATTTCTCTTCGATCCGCTGCCATTCCTCAAATGGATAAATCTCGGCAACATTCCCATCGCGGCTGGTGATGTAAAATTGCCCGCCGCCATAGCTCTCGTCGATGGTGCGCTTGAATTCGGCAGGGACCTTGAGCCGCCCCTTTTCGTCCACGCGCGTTGGGTGATTGCCGCGAAACATTGGTTAACCGTCTGGCTCTGGTTGGCTGCCGCCAACCAGGCCAAGGAGGCTGAAGCAGCGAAGAATCGGGTCTTAGAGGTTGTTTTTCTGTGGTTCGCCGGACTAAAGAAGCTCACTCGCATCCGCTGCCACTCTCGACCACTTTGACCGCCGCTATAATCTGTTTTACCACTTTCAACCACTTTTGACCACATCCTACGCCGAAGTGGTCGGATGTCAATGGCTTTTTTCAAGGCTGGGGTACCGCTTCAGTAAAAGCTGTGGAAAAAGCAGGCAATTGTAGAAGTCACCCCAGACGACGCTAGGAATAGTGTTTAGAAGTGTGGTTCGGCAAGGCTGCCGGCTTCTAGCTGCTGGCTTCTAGCTAGTAGCTGGTTCTCGAGTGCTATCCTCCCGACGATGAGCTCGGCCCCAACCGTCGTGCGGTTTGCAGAGTATGAGGCCGACCTCCGCAGCGGGGAGCTGCGGAGGCAGGGAGATCGACTCAAACTTCAGGAAAAACCATTTCAAGTTCTCGCGGCGCTGCTTCAACGTCCGGGTGAATTGGTCACGCGAGAAGAATTGCGACAGAGCCTTTGGCCGGCCGACACTTTTGTCGATTTCGAGCATGGCCTGAACACCGCGGTCAACAAGGTTCGCGAGGCGCTCCGGGATTCGGCAAGCAATCCGAGATTCATCGAGACGCTGCCCCGACGCGGCTACAGGTTCATCGGAGTTGTCTCGAACAATTCGGGAGCGGCAGTGAGCATTCCCAAGGTAGAAACGGAGGATGCTGCGTCTGCGCGGGTTCATAGAGGCGAATTGCCCACTGCTCCTCGCTTTACCGCACGCGCACTTCTGCTGCTGATTGAACTTGGTTATTTCATCTCCTACATGGCGGCACTGCACTACTTACTCTGGGTGCGGATGCTGGCGCGCTTCAGCTTTGGTCCTGTACAGGCGCTTACGATCACCTCTTCGATCATTCTCTGGTGCGCGATGGGAATCCCGGTTCGGTTCTACCTGCTCTTTGCTCTCGCTTTCGATTACCATCTGTTGGACGAAAAGTTCCGGCAGCTCTTTCCCTTTCTGCTTGTGATCGACGAGTTCTGGTCGGGGATGGCGCTGTTCCTTGTTCCCACAATCGGACTTGGATTCGGATTCGCATTGTTCGTCGCTGCCGTGTATTCGCCGTTTGCGCAGCGGACGTTAGTGCGCATGGCGTATCAGAACCGCCTGCGATAGCGGGCGGATTGGACCGAGGCGCAAAGCCTCAGTCTAGCAAGCGATCCGCTTATTATCAATTCGCGCACCATCACTTCTTTTCCGCTCACTCAATGATCTCAGTACAGCTAAGACTCGGGCTAAACGCCTCGCTCCGACCCTGCTACCGCAGGCGGTTCTGATTACTGCAGGGCTTCCGCTATCACTTCCGACGGCATCTCTTTCCCGAACTCGCCCTCCCATCTCGCGATCACCACACTGGCCAGGCAGTTCCCGATTACATTGACTGAGGTGCGCGCCATGTCCATCAAAGCGTCAATTCCCAAAATGATATACACCGGCCAAAGCGGCAGGTTGAAGCTGCCAAGTGTGGCCATCAAGATCACCAAGCTCGCGCGCGGCACGCCGGCGACACCTTTGCTTGTGAGCATGAGAGTGAAGACCAGCAGAACCTGCTCGCCAAGTCCAAGCGGTTTGCCGGCAGCCTGGGCGACGAAGATGGCGGCCAAGGTGAGATAAAGCGTGCTGCCGTCGAGATTGAAGCTGTATCCGGTGGGAATGACAAAGGCAACGATCTGGCGCGGAACTCCGAAGGCCTCCATGGCTTCCATAGCGCGCGGCAACGCAGCTTCCGAGGTGCTGGTGGCGAATGCGATCGTCGCCGGCTCCGCAACTGCACGCACGAAGCGGCGCACGGGAACGCGTGCCAGCAGCGCAACCGGAAGCAGGACTAAAACAAGGAAAGCGATCAGCGCCACATAAAGTGTGGCCAATAATCTGGCAAGATTCCCCAGTACGCCGACGCCGAGTTGGCCGATGGTGTAAGCGATCGCCGCTCCCACTGCGGGTGCAGCCAGATACATAACAATATTCGTGAACCTGAACATCGTCTCCGAGAGGCTCTCGAAAAAATTCAACAGCGGACGCCGCTTCGGTTCGGAGATGGTTCCAAGCGCGAGCCCGAAAATCAGCGCGAACACCACCACCTGAAGCACCTGTCCTTCTGCCACGGACTTGGCGATGTTTTCAGGAAAGATGTGCAGGATCAGATCACTTGCGGTTTGCTTCTGCGGGACTGCGGGCACCGCAACCTGATCGGCCGGGGCGCGAACGCCGACGCCTGCCTTGGTAATGTTGATTGCCGCGAGACCGATGACCAGCGCCAGCGTGGTGATCACTTCGAAATAAATCAGTGCCTTCAGTCCCATACGTCCGACCTGTTTCAGATCGGAGTGACCGGCGATGCCGACCACAAGCGTGCTGAAGATCAATGGCGCAACGATGGCTTTGATCAAGCGCAGGAAGATCTGCGTGACTACCTGAAGCGCGACTGCCTGATGTGGAAAATCATGTCCGAAGATCCCGCCAATCACCATAAAAGCGAAGATCCAGGTCATTAATGACCGGCGAAGCGAGGCGTAGATGGCTAGCACAGCGACCACTGCCCATCGGCCGGCAAAAAGTAGTGATTGCGGGAAGGAATGGCCGTAAGAGAGCAAACCGATAAGCCCATCTATGGCGATCAGCACCAGCAATGTACGCAGCCAAAATCGCTGGTTCCGGAGAGTCCGCGGCTCAATCGGCATGGTCGAGAGACAAGTTATCACGAGGGAGCTGCTGAGCTTCTGAGCTGATTCTGTTCCGACCGAATTGCAATTCGGGGCGGCCGCGTCGGCGTTTTGTTCACGCACTGTCATCCCGAACCCGCTGCGATGCTCGCATTCGGCCAAATCTGCTTTTTGTTGGTTCTTCGTAGCGTGCACGAACCAGCAGATCCCGCACTCGGCGTTGAAAGCATCGAAGGTGCGACGAGTGTCGCGGAGTGCGGAATGACAGTTCATAAAAGAATTGCCGCGGTTCTTGCCATCAACGGTTACTTACTCACGCAACCACAACGAAAGCTGTCTCGAAACGGCTCTAGCTGCTCAAGCACCCTCTCACACTGCCGCCAGCGCCTGATCGAGATCGGCGACGATGTCTTCGACGTCCTCAATTCCGACGGAGATGCGGACCATGCCGTCGGTTAGTCCGATTTCGGCCCGACCTTGCACTCCGAGGCCTGCGTGCGTCATGGTGGCAGGATGAGAGATGAGCGTCTCCACTCCGCCGAGCGATTCGCCCAGCGAGCAGACGCGGACTTTGCGCAGCATGTTCTGCGCGTTCTTAAATGATCCGGTTTCGAAAGTAATCATTGCTCCGAAGCCGCTCATTTGCAGTTTGGCCAGAGCGTGCTGCGGATGGTCGGGCAGCCCGGGATAGAACACCTTTTTGACCTTCTTGTGCCGATTCAGGAAATTGGCCACTTCTCTGCCGTTGCGGTCGTGCTGTTCCATGCGCACAGCCAGCGTCTTCACTCCGCGCAGCACCAGCCAGCACTCGAAAGGCGACAGAATTCCGCCGGTACACTTCTGCACGAACGCGAAGGTCTCTTTGTGCTGTGGCTTTGTGCAGATAAGCACGCCGCCTAGCCCGTCGCTGTGTCCGTTCAGGAACTTCGTGGTCGAGTGCATCACGATGTCGGCGCCTAGCGCGATCGGCTTCTGGAAATAGGGCGACATGAAGGTGTTGTCCACCGAGACTTCGGCGCCACGGGCATGCGCGATTTTGGCGATTGCGGCTATGTCGCTGACGGTCATAAGCGGATTCGTAGGCGTCTCAATGTGGACGAGTTTCGTATTGGGACGAATCGCTGCCTCTACCGCTTTGGGATTCGACGTATCCACGTAAGTAAATTCGAGTCCGTAATTGATCAGCACCTGATTGAAGAGGCGCGGTACGCCGCCATAGACATTCGATCCGCAAACGATGTGGTCGCCGCTTCTCATCATGGTCAGCATGGCAGTGATTGCCGCCATGCCGCTGGCGAAGAGGTGCGCTGAACTTCCGCCTTCGAGGGCAGCTAAATTTTCTTCAAGGCGTGTGCGCGTGGGATTCGAGACGCGCGCGTACTCGTAGCCTTTGTTCTTCCCGATCTCTTCTTGCACGTAGGTGGAGGTGGCGAAGATTGGAACCGTAACGGCACCGGTAGAGGGATCGGGTTCCTGGCCGACGTGGATGGCGCGAGTAGCAAAACCGTGAGTGCTTTTTTGATTCTTCTTCATTGAATTTGAGAATACCAGTGTGGCTCAGAATGGCCCGAAGGCTTTGACCACGGAAGCCATGGAAAACACGGAAAGAGTTGGGTAGAAGTGCTGAGCGACAAGTGAAGCGCAAGATAACCGAACGAGCCGGGAGCGGGACAGATTTTCTCTGCGACCTCCATGTCCTCCGTGTTCAATCTTTATTAGATTCCGCCTTCGAAGATGTTCTTGGAGAGGTACCGCTCGGCGGCATCGGGGATTACGGTTACTACGCGCTTCCCCGGCCCGAGGCGCTGTGCGACTTTTACGGCGGCAAAGACGTTGGCTCCCGAGCTTGAGCCTCCAAGCACGCCTTCTTTGCGTGCCAGTTCGCGGACGGTGTTGAAGGC